>CAZOCX010000088.1:0-3618 GCA_964578475.1 uncultured Gammaproteobacteria bacterium
AACGAGACCGGCGATAGGAGGACGACGGCTTCGAGCGTCAGCGAGAAGACCGGTGACCGAATCCCTCTCACCCGGACAACGAACCCAGCTCCAGTTTTTTTACTCCAGATCCGACCTAGCCCGTCCAGGTCGGATCTGGCAAAAACTGGGGCTGGGGAGGCGAAAATCCCTCATGGCCCAAACCCTTACATATTTAAGATTGTCGATTTCACAAGTTCCACCCCTCACGAAGGCGGAGCTGGAGTACGAAAAAACACATTTGCAAAACCTGCAGATTTTCGATACCCTAACAACCAATCATGCTGCACAACCATCAGATTACTACCTGGTCTAGTTTTACTTCCTAAGGTCTATTGCGAAACGGACGGTCTCTTCCCGTCGAGATTTTGTTTTTAAAAAATTCATTCACTCTCTATGTTTCAACTTTCGGATCGTGCATTCAAAAAATTATTGATTGCGCTCGCGATTTATCTCACGTCGCTGTTTGCGGCAAACACCCTAGGCCTCAAACTTATGCCGTTTCTTTTTGGTTCGCATTTGTCGGTCGGTGTATTTTCATTTCCTGTTGTGTTTTTAATGACCGACGTGATCGGAGAAATCTACGGCAAACGCATTGCAAAATTTTTTGTGTTCGCAGGATTTATCAGCACCGCATTATTCATCGGCTATTCGTTGTTATCCTTAGTCATGCCCTGGTCTCAAGATGGGTTGTGGGCACAAGAAGGCTACAATCTCATTTTCGGTATTTCCACACGCATTGCGATTGCATCGTTAGTTGCATTCTTGATCGCAGAATACCAGGACGTCTTTTCGTTCTTTTTCTTGCGAGAGCGATGGGGCACGCGATTGTTCTGGCTGCGTTCGATTCTTTCCAATCTCTGGTCGCAGCTTCTCGACACCGTCATCTTTATGGTCATTGCATTTGCCGGAGTCTATAGCACATCAACCCTTGTTAGTATCATCATCACCTGGTGGTTATACAAAGTTGCTATGGGCGCGCTCTATACACCGTTATCGTATATTGGATTGCGGTTGCTGCGAGAAAAGGCAGAATAAACCCGACCCAGCCGCAGTTTCTGAAGGAAAACTGGAGCGGGAGAAGCAATCTAAAGCCGAATTGCCCGAATTGCGCTACGCGGATAGGAGTGCTAGTGTTGCGGTAACGGGTGGGGAATGCTCTTTCGACAACCAAGAGGTGCCAAGTGGCAACGGAAGCAAAGACTGCAAGCCAGTCGGGTTTCGTCTCGAAAATCGGCCGCTCCGCATGGAACGCGTGGTCAGCGGTCCTTGATTTCTTGGCCGACTTTACCGGCACCGCCATTTTGTTCTCGCTGTTGTGTTTTGTTGCCTGTAGTGCTTTCGCATGGGTGATGTTGTCGGATACTCCAGCTCCGATAGTGGTGGAAGCGCAACTCCCACAGAATGCCGAGGTGGTCGCAAGGAACAATGTGTCACCAACTGGCTTCGAGATCGAGTGCTCGCCCCAGGATTTGTTGGAACGGTCTGCCAAGAGCACAGACCCCGTATTGGTGACCTATGGATCCGATGACAGAACGGAGTCGTGCTTGATCGAGTACTGGCTTCCGCGCGGGGAGCTGATGTACTACCACGCAACGACTACAGTTGGTCAGCCGTCGAGCTGGAACTACCGTGGTATCAAGATCCGAGACGTGTCGGCCGATAACGGTACCTTCATGATACACCCTGAGCGAAGCACAGGGGTCAAGGTGGTTCTGATTCTGGTTAGCATGGTTTTCCTCGATCCTTGCCATCGCGGAGAGGTCGGACCCGGGGTGGTGGGACGGCTTGTGATCTTGTCCGGCGCATCGGCTCCGGCGGCGCTACATCGAGCGTCGCGCGGGGCCGCTTTTTTGTTTGGTAGGGTTCAACCGCCCCTTTTAGACCTCTTGACTTGCTCTTTAATGAGAGATAGTTTCACCGTACTAATCCTTTATTCATTATCTATGAAATACGGACAGTTAAAGGTTCTTTGGGGCCAAAAGAAGAGTAATTTTCTCAAATCCTTCATATTAATCGGAGGAATAGCAATTGTCACCATTGTAGGCGTAGGATGGTTTTCTGTAGAACGCGTCAAACAAGTAGAGGCATCAGAATTATTGGAGCCGGTCTGGACGAGAGAGGATCCACTGACGCAAAAAGTTGTAGATTCTGGGCTTCTTGTTGTTGACGACACCCTGTATATCAATTCCGCGTCAACTGGCAGTGACACTAATGGCGTGATCCTGACAGCATTAGATACCGCGACTGGCGCTGTGCAGTGGTCTTCGTTCTGTTGCAAATTTGGATTTGGCACGCCGCAAGCCATGCCTATTTATCTTCTAAATAACGGGGGAAATCGCGAGCTCTTACAAACGTATGTGATGCGACCACAACTTTCCGGAAAGACCTTTATTAAAGGACAACGCTATACATTGGATGGTCAAAAGCTTGGAAATCCCGTGACGCTCATAGAACGTGACGATCCAAACTACGATAAGATTTTTAGCGAGTATTTCCTGCTTCCCGTGAATGAAAATGAAGCGATTATCGTTTTTCAGGAACCAGTGGCCGAGCCGCTTTCGCGAGATATTACGTATCAGCGTATTGCGATGAATGGTGCGCCTCTTGGCGATCCGATCACCGTAGCCTCTGCAGTTCCATTTGGTTCTGATCTTGCCGCAACATTCGACCCTCAAATCGGCCGCTTAACGATTTTATGGAATGAGTATGACGGGTTTTATCTGAAGCAATATGATGCTGCGGGGAATATCACTACGGATCGAACGCTCTTCTATGCAAGACCACTCGATTACGTTTGGATTCCGGTAAACACGCTGGATGTTGTTTCTTTTGATGGCAGTCATGCGCTTGTCGCTCTCAAAGAACAGGTGATTCGTAATCTTGGTATGGTCATGACATTCCGCATAAACCCTGATGGTTCCTTTACTGGGCCTATTGCGACATTAACAACGGATGCGAACTATCGCGCGATGATTGTAAAAAATCCCACAGACAACACGCGTGCGCGCATTGGATGGAATGGATTCTACTTTGCGTCCGCAGACGTTGATGCGAATGGCGCGCTCATAACCGGAACGCGAAATGATTATAACGCGTACGGATATTATCAGACATTTACAATTGACGCGCAGCACCGAATGTTTTGGGTGTATGCAAAACCCTATACCTCTAGCGGCACGGCAGACATGTACGCGTTGACGTTTTAGTTGACGGCTATCCGCTACAACCAGCTCCGCCCTCGTACGGGGGCGGAGCTTGCTGATTGAGTTGACAGAAATTTCAGCTGCGGTAGGCTTAGTTTATGGACCGTATTGCGCCGAATGCACCTGATTCCTACTTTTTTACCGAGGATGATTTGCCGTTGGTGGAGATGCAGCACGTGTTTGCCCAAAGCACAGTGTGGAATCGATTTGGCATGGACACGGCCGTGATCACAACGGATCTGGTCGTCCGTGAGATGCCCCCGCATCGGAATTTTTTGTTATTCGCCGGACTCGAAGAAATTGTTTCAAATACTCTGAACTGGAAATTCACCGACGACCACATTGCGTATTTACTCGAGCATGACCTCATTCGTGAGAACCTGGTCGACGATCT
>CAZOCX010000089.1:0-3401 GCA_964578475.1 uncultured Gammaproteobacteria bacterium
TGGAACAACTTCAAAAAGACATGAATGTCAAAACCGTTTTCTTAGATCTTCCGAATGAGGTTTAGGGTCGATGGGCCTCTGAGTTGACACAAAAAAGAAGCTGCTAATTTTTCCGAATCAGAGATGATGCAACAGTTGATAAATTGAAACTCCGCTGTTTTGTATTTTCGTAAAATCAATAACTTCCTCCCAATCTTCTGTTTCGGTTGAAGAAATAATGATCAAGTCCATAATATTAAACTTTCGTAATATTGACTTTCCGAAGCTGCTGTTGAGACGGAAACTTTGAGAGCAGGCCTGCTTTAGCGCCAGAGATTTGAACGACGCTTGCAGAATTCAAGATGCCGACACGTGCAGCCACTTCGGTATTATGCGTTTTGATATAGCCAGCAAGAAACCCGCCGCTGAATGCGTCTCCCGCGCCTGTGGTATTGACGACCTTCACCGACAATCCGTGCGCGTGAAATCTCTTGCCATGATCTGACACCCATGCTCCCAATTCCCCACCAGTCATCACATTCATTCCCGGACTTGCGACATCTAACGCATCCAACAAACTTTCACGAGATGCCGTGAGCTTTCCGGTTAATTTTCGCGCTTCTTCTTCATTCAACACTAAAATGGTGGATTGTTTCAGAAAGGATGAGAGTTTCGATCGTCCGAGTGCAAGTTCATGGGACCCCGGATTCCACATCACGGAACACTGCTGTTCACGGGCATGCCGAAATACGCGACGCAACATTGACTCACTACGACCTAACGACGAAACATACAACCATGGGCTTCGGATGCGATCCCACGGGATATCGTTGGGCCGGAGATTTTCCGATGCTCCACGATACACCAAAATTGTCCGATCTCCGGACATACCCATCAAGATCACAGCCAATGCTGTCCGGTGCTCTCGATCTCGCTCGATCAATGTTGTCGAAATGTGTTGCGCACGCAATTCATCAATAACCAAATCCCCATGCACATCATTTCCCACTTTCGCGATCACTTGTACATTCACTCCCAAATGTTTCAAAGACGCCGCTACATTCGTTGCGCCGCCACCACTCGACACATCCATGCGTTCAATCGGAATTTTGCTTCCATACGCTAAACACTCGCCCTTGCCGGATGAAAATTTGGATGTGGAAACTACTTGAAACGCAGGGCTCTTCAAAAAAAGATCATACGTTGCGGCCCCCACGGTCGTCACCTCAATCATGAATTTTTGGTGCTAGAAGCTAAACGATAGAGCAATTGAAGATGTTCTGGAATCTGCGTTTGCAGAAAACTTCCCACACAAAACGATGTCGCGCCCGCTTCCGCTAATGCAGAAATTGTCTTGTCATTCACTCCACCATCTACTTGAATACGCAACTCCGGAAAACGCTGATGAAGTTTTTTTACGCGGTCGACTGTGTCTGGAACAAACTCTTGACCACTGAACCCCGGATGCACCCCCATGACCTGTGCTACAGAAAGTTCGTGCGCCACGTGATCGAATGCGGATAATGGAGTATCCGGATTAATTACCATTCCGACTTCTAAATTTTTTCCGTGAACGAGCGAAATGATCCGCGACGGACTTCCGGTTGCTTCAAAGTGAAAAAGAATGCGAACAACGTTCGGATGCTGCATCCAATCATTCAATACTCGCTCCACATCCTTCACCATCAGATGAACCTCAAGCTTCAACGGTGTTTCGATATCTTCTAAATCTTGAGCGTCATACAACGTTGTATTCGGCACAAACACTCCGTCCATCATATCCAAGCTCGCTATTTCACAAACACCAGACAATGTTCGGATGCGTTGGCGCGCATGATCAAGATCGGTTTCTAAAATCGTCGGTAAAATCGTTATCATGATTGCAATTTAGTAATGGCATTAATGCGGCGGCGGTAGCGCATTTTTCCTACGAACTTTGTTGCAAGCCATGTCCAGACAATGCGATAAGCTTTCGAGGGCGTAACAAGTCGAGCGCCGATCGCTAAAACGTTCGTGTTATTATCCGTACGCGATAAAATGGCTGCCTCCGTACTCTCAACAGGTACGCAACGAATGTCGCGAAATGTATTGGCTGCAATACTCATACCCCCTCCCGAGCCGCACACGAGAATTCCACGATGACGGTTTGGGTTCTTTTGCACTGCGCGCGACAGTTTCGCTGCGATGTCAGGATAATCATCACCTTGTGTAAATGTTTTTGCCACATCTTCTACCTTGATGCCTTTGCGCTCGAGGTAATCTTTGATCCGTTCTTTGAGTTCAAAACCCGCGTGATCCGCGCCAATATAAATCATACAAATAGAGTCAATATATGTAAGTATACCATGCTCCACTACGACATTGAAGGAATCGTATCGCAATGATTGCTTATAACCGATAGCAAGCAAAACGTGCAAATGATATACTCCATTTATGACACTCGAAGAATTATTTCGCATTAGCGAGGAACACGGTGCATCGGATTTGCATCTCGTTGCCGGACTGCCGCCTATTTTGCGATTGAATGGAAAACTGACTGTGATCGAACACTATCCGGCGATGACCAGCGCGCAGACAAAGCAACTTGCGTTCTCGATCTTAAGTGAAAATGATCGCAAGCGGTTTACCGAGCTTCGAGAAATGGATGTGCCGTTTGAGTTGTCAGATAAAACGCGGTTTCGCATCAACCTGCACTGGGAACGACAAAATGTAGGATTAGTTGCGCGACGGATTCCCTCACAGATTCCAACCATGGAAGAGCTCGGGATGCCGGAGGTGGCTTTCAATCTCCTTTCCCGAAGGCAAGGACTCATTTTAGTCACCGGACCAACAGGTTGTGGGAAGTCCACATCCCTTGCCGCCATGATTCATCACATCAACTCCACACGGTCCGAACACATTGTAACCCTCGAAGATCCCATTGAATTCATCTACGAACCAGACAAGAGTGTCATTCGACAACGCCAACTCGGTCAGGATATGAATTCCTTTGCCGAAGGATTGAAGCATGTGTTACGTCAAGACCCGAACGTGATTTTGGTTGGTGAAATGCGTGACTTAGAAACCATCTCATCGACGATTACCTTAGCAGAAACCGGACATCTGGTCCTCGCAACGCTTCATACCTATAATGCCGCACAAACCGTAGATCGGATTATTGATGTATTTCCTCCACACCAACAAAATCAAGTTCGCATGCAGTTATCACTGTTTTTACTCGGAGTGATCTCGCAGCAACTACTGCCTACCAAAGAAGACGAACGCGTTGCAGCGCGGGAGATCATGATCAACACGCCGGCCATTGGAAACTTGATTCGTGAAAACAAAATTCCACAAATCAAAACCGTGATCCAAACCTCCCAAGAGGAACACATGATTACCATGGATCAAAGTATCAAAAAATTGTTCGACGATGGGTTGGT
>CAZOCX010000090.1:0-3377 GCA_964578475.1 uncultured Gammaproteobacteria bacterium
GCACATACAGAGCATGAACAACTTTTGCATCTAACGAGATGTTGATAAAACCCACGATCGATCCGTGACGCACTGCCACAAAGTGAAGCTCTTCCTTAAAATGCGACTGCAGCCACATGGCAGAAATCCGTGAAGACCACACATGAATTTGTCGTGCGTTGTAATGCTTGCGATTGATGGCTCGAATCGTATTCCGATGAATGCGGGTGACAGACACTGCATCATCGAGCTGCATCCGTCGAATTGTGATGGTCTTCATGAAACAATCCCGACAAACATATCCATTTCCGCAGTTACGCTTTCCATCGTTCGAGACGAGGGATCATACGTTTTGCAAACCATCGCATGATACGACCGGAACCTACCTCGCGTAACTTCTCGTCGACCAGCGTCTGCATTTGTTCCATGGTCATTTCTGGATTCTTGAATGCACCATTCTCATAGCAACGACTACAGTATTTCATGCTTTTACTGCCATTGGCTTCTGTGCCGCCGCCCTGCTCATCCTTTGCCATGGGCATGCCACAGCTCTGACAAAATTTAGACATCTGTTCCATATCGATATATTAAGCATTAGTCCTCCATTTCCATCCTACGCCGAAGGTCCCATTCGCTCAAGTGCGCTACTTTTTCACTCTTGCTACCACTCGTACGGGAGCTGCTTCGGTATGAAACTTCGCGGGCAATGCAATGACTTCGAATGCAGGAATGTTCAGTAGGGCCTCGAGATTCGTAAGGTTTTCGATGATCAAAATGTCGTGCTGAAAGAGTAGCTTGTGCACATAGAATGGCGGACGGTCCGGACTTGGCGTATCCATTCCTAGTATTGCAACACCACCATCGATCAATCTGCGAGCAAATTCCTCCTCAACTTCTGGAAACTTTTCGTAATAGTCCGATTGTCCAAATTTCGCAGACCAACCAGTAAAAATAAACACAATATCTCCGCGTTCTATGGAATGATGTTGCAGAAGACTTGCATCCATACTCGATTTTCCACGCGCATCGATCAAACGGCCATTCCCAAAAAATTTCTCGACGGGAATCTCTGAAAGACGTTTGCCATTCTCCAGCATGTGGAGCGGGGCATCGATGTGGGTTCCCACATGCATACCGGTGGTAACTTGAAAGTCATTGTACCCGTGCTTTTCTAACTCTGCAGTTTGTGTGATCGTGGGCTTTGGGTCACCCGGATACATCGGCATATTTTCAGTAAACAGATGCGTGAGATCAATAGAGTGCATAGAAAAACTCGCTTATTTTTTTACAAAATATTTCACTCCAGAAATCTTTCGAAAGTCACTGTCTTGCGTCCAAATTGTTGCATTGTAACGCTCGGCTGTAGCAAAAATGATACTATCTGCCATGGCCAAATGGTATTCTACGCTTAAACTCGCGGCAAGAATCGATAATGAAACATCGAGTTCTACTACCCTACCTTCTTGCATGTGTGCAACAAAACGAAGAGCTTCGGTCTCCCCGCGCTCCAGAAGAATCTTCTTGAAAACCTCATACAGACAGATCGTGGGGACCAAAAGTTTCGAGGTTTGTTGAATTGGACGAGCAAAGTATCTCGCTCGCGTAGTTCCTGCAAAGTATTCTAGCCACCCCGACGAATCAACGACGTTCATAGTCTATCCGGTTCACGTAAAATTGTTGTATCCATACCTTTCAATGCTCCACGAAGCTTCTGAATAGGAATTAATGGAATCATCTCTAAACGGTCCTTATAAGGAATAATTCTCACCTTCATTCCTGGACGTATTCCAATGAGTTCGCGAATATGTTTTGGAATAACAACTTGATACTTAGTGGAAATAGTTAAATTTTTCATACGTTTATTTGATCGATCAATATTTCGTAATACAATTATACACTCCCCAAACAAAAAGTCAATATAAAAGTCTCTTTTATCGTAGACAACAGCTATTTCGTGAGAATCGCCCCGGTATGCGGCGCAACGGTCACGCGCGTGACAGTTACTCCATCAAGAGTGGTATACGTTCCACCTAAATCAACTTCCTGTGCTTTCTTTCCGGGATTCACGAGTATTTTTCCCCGTTCAAAGTCGCGATACGCAACAGATCCACTTTGCTGATAGGGCGCTTGCGGACTTCCAATGTCGGTTACCCAATAATCCGGATACGGAATCTCTGCATTAATCGGCTTTGCCGGATCAAATTGTTTCGATGAAAACCCTGTATTGTCTCCCTTGACCATCATAAACGACGCAAACCAGAACAATTCGTTTTGTTCAAAACTTTCTTCACTCGTCACAATGCTAATCGAGTATTTCGCGACCGCGACCACAGAGATCCCTTTGGAACCAAGGTCTGAAATTAACCGAGTATTTTCTTGCCATTGCTCGACCGTTGGATACTGATCCGTGGTCCACCAGGATTTCCCGCGCCAACCTTCTGCCACATATCCATCGACGACATCATTGAATCGCTCGGCACCTTCCGCGTAAAATTCTGGACCATTCACAATGCTGTTCACAATCAAATCCTTGTCTCCAAGGGCTTCGTTGATTTGTCGCAAGAACTCATACATAGCATCGCGCCATTCAGAATCCGTGTAGACATTGCCCGTCGCAGGATTGATTCCTTTAAAACATGAACACAAGCGATTCACAATTACCGCTTGATCAGCCATGATCGCATCCGCGCCGCCCTCGTTCACGGCTTTCACTGCTGCATCAATAAAAAGTTTGCGCCACTCCGGATTTGCAGGATCCAAGATGGGTGATTTGTCATTTGCATTCAGTAATCGCGTCTCCGGTGTGCCATCTGCCTTTTTAATCACGAGCTCTGGATGCTCCTGCAGATACGCGCGCGTCACCACAAATCCGCCGGATGCTAAATTCAAATATTGCGAAACCGATAGATGCGGGTTCGCGGCTTTCATGGTTGCAATCTGCTCGGGGGTGAATGCGACAAATCGATTGGATACAGCACGATGACTGGTCGCAAGCGCACGTAAATCGTCGTCGGTCCATTCCGAACTTTTTGGCAGGTCCACTTGAATCGTCACCGGGATATCTAATGTATGATCTGGATCAATGTCAGGAAGGTCTGGGACATCTTCATCGCGACTCCCAACTTCCCCCGCATCGTAGGGAATCGTACTCGTACCTTCGACCTGCGATCCAGATCGATCGCGAATATTGTCGAGAATTGGCCCTCGATATAACACAACTCCGAATATCACAACCACGCCAACTAACAGAAGTAGGGGGATAATTTTCGTCTTGTTCATGTGTGTACTCTAGCACGGATTCCTCACCGTTTCTACTACCGAACGGATTTAAATTTCCGTGCTTTTTTATATTTTTTTAACAATGCCGTTTACAGCATCGACTTCGACCAAATCACCAT
>CAZOCX010000091.1:0-3371 GCA_964578475.1 uncultured Gammaproteobacteria bacterium
TGCAGCATCACTGCAAGGAACTGCTAATATGATTGCCGCCATTCGAGCGTGGGAATCCCGTCACCGTAATCACCTTTGTCTGGTTCTGTTTGTTGTCGCATTGTGCAGCTTTCTCCTATATAATGCGATTCTCACGACCAGTCATCGTCAGAGCATTGGATACGGCACAACGGATCTAGCTGTCTTTTATGTAGCGGGTGCTGCAATGGTTGGAACAAATGATCTCGAGCCATCCCAAGTATACGAACGCGAGATAATGAAAGACGCCGTTAAAAAGGTTCGGCCAGAAAAAGGCGGTACGTTGTTTTTGTACCCCCCCCAGGCCGTGTTGCTATTCATACCCTTCGGTCTAGCCAGTATAAAAGTAGTAAGCAGTATTTGGCTATTCGTAAGTTGCCTGTTTTTTATTGGTAGCTACTATTTGGCAATTCGCTATTTGATCGGCGACGTCTTTCTGCTTCGGTACCGCTATTCTTTACTACTGCTTGCGTTGACGTGGGCAGGGCCGGTCAATGGATCAATGCTTAGTGGGAATGTCAACAGTCTCATTTGGCTGTTGCTGATTGGCGGCATAGCGCTTATGTTCCAGAAACGCCCTTGGCTTGCTGGTATCGCTTTTGGGATTGCGACCTGCATCAAGGTTTTTCCGATTCTCTTTCTGCCCTATCTCGTGGTCAAGAAGCAGTGGAAGGCAGTGATCGCTTTTGTCGCGACTGGTGCTGTTGCTACACTGGCAAGTCTGCCATGGTTCAGTCTGCATAGCTACGAGCAATATGTTACTAAAACGCTCTTACCATATGCAAATGGCTCAATCGGCTATGTGTATCGCAGCGTTTCTCTTTATGGATCATTTCGCCAAGTAGTCCAGGAGAACGTATTCACCAACCTCGACATCAGTAAGAGCTTGCTGATCAAGGTGGTCGATCCGTATTTTATGGGCCTGGAAGTAGTAATAGCTATGTTGGTCGCCTGGCTACTTTGGCGTCGACGCATGCTGCATCGCGGTCCAGATCTGCTGATTGACTATACGCTTCTCATGAGCTTTTTTCTGGTGTTCTCGAGAAACATCCATAGCCGTTATGCCATTTGGCTTCTCCCATTTGTCGTTTGGCTTGTGTTGAACAACTGGCGCCGCGGCTCGCGCTGGCTTACAGGAGTGGGGATCGTGCTGCTTGCTCTGACTCAATACACTTGGCTTCTCCCGGAAGCAGCTCAATTCTGGTGGGTGTTTTATCCGCAAACGCTCGGTTTTCTCGGGATTTTTGTGATGAGTGTCGTTGCCTGCCGTCGTACCTTTTGGGAGAAACATGTGGCGGGACTGCCGCAGAGTGGTTAGCTTCGCGATATGACAAAAAAGTAAGGCATAAAGTTCCCATTACCGTGAGGATTTATAAAAAAATTCTACCGATAGAGCTGGCTATGCGTTCCAATACTGACAAAAAACAGCTCCGCACGTTCGCGATCGAGTCGAAAAATGGCTCGCCAATCACCGGTCACATTGATGCTATAGTATGCTTCTAATTCACCGCGTAATGCATGAAACCGAAGGAGTGGATGCGACGGATGCGTGAGAAATAATTCTAACCGATTTCGAAATGCCCTCTGCGCATGAACAGGTGATCGTTGAAGAAGTTTCATGAACTTCTTCGAATAGATGATCCTCATACCTTCCGGCGTTTCTTTTTTGATTTTTTCGTCAACGGATCGAGAAATGCCAAAGCATCGTTTGGCCGATCAAATGAGATAACATCCCCGCGTCGGTAGTCCGATTCTGAAACTTGAATTGCCTCTAATAAGTTTTTAGAGGGCTGCTCAGATTCCAGAGAAAAATATACTTCTTTTGTACGGATAAACTGACGCAAGTATGCATCAATGACCGAGCTTAAGTTCAATCCTAACGCTTCCGCAACTTTTTGCGCCTCTTTTTTAATACGGGGATGTGTTCGGATATTAATGGGTGCTGTTTTAAACATATGTAATTTTAATCTTGTATATACAAATTATATACAATGTATATATAATGTCAATTCGGCAAATACGTCTGACCTTTCAATTGATCCGGGAAATACTCTTGTTCTTCCGTGTAATCAAAATCTGGACTGTATTTGTAGTCTTTTCCGTAGTGTAAGTCTTTCATGAGTTGCGTGGGCGCATTGCGAATGTGAAGTGGAACTGGCAAGTTCCCGAATTCGCGAACATCGTTTGCGGCCGAAGAATACGCCGTATACAATGCATTGGATTTTTTGCATTTGGCTAAATACACCACCACTTGCGCAAGATGCACACTGCATTCCGGCATGCCGAGGAAATGACATGCCTGATAGCCGGCAACAGCTTGGACAAGCGCTTGAGAGTTCGCGATTCCGATGTCTTCGGATGCAAATCGCACAAGGCGCCGTGCGATATACAAGGGATCTTCTCCACCCTCCAGCATGCGTGCTAACCAATACAATGCGGCGTTGGGATCCGAACCACGCAAGGATTTATGCAGTGCAGAAATAATATTGTAGTGTTCTTCGCCGGATTTGTCGTACAGTAAATGCGAACGCTGAAACGCTTCTTTGATCGCGTCAATGGTAATCGTTTGGTGAATGCTGCCAGCATACTCTAAAATATTGAGTGCAGTGCGCGCGTCACCATTACTCATCGCTGCAAGCGCGTTCGTCGCATCTGTCTCCATGTGGATGTTCTTTTCACCAAGCCCGTGCACTGGATCCTGAATAGCGCGTTGGATAATGACTTGCAGCTGTTCTTGGGAAAGGGATTGGAGTACAAACACCCGACAACGAGAAAGAAGTGCACCCTGTACCTCAAAACTTGGGTTTTCTGTCGTTGCACCAATCAGGGTTACAGTTCCATGCTCTACAAGGGGCAGTAACGCGTCTTGTTGTGTTTTGTTCCAACGATGAATTTCATCAATAAATAAGATGGTTCGCGTTTCTAAGTTTTGATTTGTTTGCGCACGCTCGATCATAGAACGTAAATTTTTCAGACCACTGGAAACAGCACTTAACTGAATAAAATCAGCTTTCGTCGACTCTGCGATGATGGCTGCGAGTGTTGTTTTACCACTGCCTGGTGGCCCCCAGAAAATCATGGAAGGGATCTGGTCTTTTGCAATCGCTCCCCGCAATAGCTTGCCTTTACCAATAACTTCTTCCTGTCCCAAGAAATCCTCGAGTGTCCGAGGACGCATGCGATCTGCAAGTGGGGCTGTAGGTGTTGAGCTCATACATAGAAGATATCATTGTTTTTTAAGGAGTGCGAGAGAAATCAATGGCGCTTGTGGATAATTCGTTTGACTCATGTTCGTATATAGTTTATACTTTAATAGTCCGGAACACAAGCCGGACCAAAAACAAACATAAAAA
>CAZOCX010000092.1:0-1647 GCA_964578475.1 uncultured Gammaproteobacteria bacterium
ATTTTTAATCGAAGATAAGACCATTCTTTTGAGCGCTCCCATCCTACAGCAATCACGTCTCAACGGCAACTTCGATGTTTTCCCCAGACGGCGCTACGCCGTCGCGAGACTTTTTTGCTACGCTTCAACTGCGTCATCCCGACGTAAGACGCACATTGAAAAAGCGTCATCTCTCCTTCTCCTTACTAAGGAGTTCACCGTGATACCTAAACGGTTCACCGAATTTCTGTTTGTGCTGTGCCTCGCAATCCAAAATGCGAACGCAATGCAGATGGATACCGACCGAGAATGGATCCCCGACGAAGCGATTCTGCCGAATTTCACATGGCAGGAGTTCGCGAGTCGTGGGTTCCACCTCGACTTGTTCGCGCGTCTCAATATCGCAAACCAGGCCATGATGCCAGAAGAAGCGTGGGACATCGCCCTCGATCACGGCATCGTGCCGAGCCGAGTAACGTACTTCGATACCGGTCTCCTCGATATCGATGAGGCCAACGCGATTCCGGTCTGGAACATCTACTATGTCGATGAGCGAGGCGGGCCATCCGTGATCTTCATCGATGCCATCACCGGCGAACTAGTCGAACCTCCGGACAACGGTCCGGGGATCCAAACCTGCGACTATCTGTCAGATGATGGCGGACCATGGCACATCCCGCTTGCCTCCGGCGAGTGGATCGAGTCGTCGACCTACTGTCGCCATCCCCAGTATGGCGACCATATGGGGTGGGATTTTGGTCAAACAGGATCAGAGGACTGGAATGATCCGATTTTCTCTGTCGCGAAGGGCAATGTCTCATACGCCTGCGACGGCTACTGCGGTGGCCTCGGAAACCACGTGCGCATCGTGCACAGTAGCGATACGCGCTTCGAGACGATCTATGCGCACATGGACCACCGAGCTGTTGGCTATGAGACGGTCAAGGAAGGCCGCGTAGTCGGCTATGTCGGGAATACCGGCAATGCAAGTAGCTATCACCTGCACTTCGAAACACGCCGCAGCGGATCACCAGTGAATCCGCAATTCAAATGGAAGGACCAGTACAAGAATAATCAATCTGGTTACCTACCCACCTACGATTCCTGGCGGTGGGCATACAACAACAAAGTGTACGATGACTGCCGCATCCGCAACGGTGGAAGCGCAACAGTCGGGGCAGCCCAGTGGTCTATGCCTGTCCGAATGGGGAACCGCGGCAACAATCAGCCGTGGGGCTACAAGATGCTGTACAACGGTGGCTCGTTTGGAGAATGCGCAGTCTATTACGAAACCAATGGCTGCGACGGATACGAGTGTGCGTGGTACGAGAACATCGTGGATGCGTACCTCGTTCGCTCGGGGTTTTACCAAGAATATCGACGCATCGGAGAAACAGAAAGCTGTCTCGGATTCCCGCGAGGGGATGAACAGCCAACTGCATATGGCGCAGTCCAGTACTTTCGAAAAGGCAGAATGGAATGGCGGAGCGGCCGCGTTACTGTTTTCTGCCAGTAGGAACTGACTCACGTGCTCCTCTGACGGTCGCCTGGCCCATATCCAGACGACCGTCGAGCTTCTTCGAATGATTGCATTTATTTTGAGACTGAAATATATTTAACCCACATTATGACGGACAACAAAACAACTATTACCTATATTTCCCTTTC
>CAZOCX010000092.1:1747-3331 GCA_964578475.1 uncultured Gammaproteobacteria bacterium
CATTGGGAACGCCAACAGAAATCTGTATCGCAAAAAACTCCGAAGTTCTATTGATGTATCCGGCTCGTACCATATCTAATAAGGAAGAGGGTGCGGATGGTCTACTCGCAATTCCTGTTCCCGTCGGGGATCCAACGATTACACTGGTGTTATCGGATTCAGCAAATAACGACCATCGTGTTGCGATTACGGCGCTGCCCAGCGGAACAACATGCCAGATTTCGCATGAAGGATACGTGGGGCCTAAACATGTATTCTTACAATGTGAAACCAGTCATGTAGGATACTTTGGGATGCAATTATTCGACTGGGATTTATCGACGAATTCACTAAGTCCACTACGGCGCTGTGCACGCAGTTTTACATTTAACCAAGAAACCGACAAATTTACCACGCTTCAGGAAGCCTGCAAAGAGGATGTATTCTCGTTTGCTCCGTTTGTAACATCATCGCCATAGAGTAAAAGTTCCATTTTAAGATATGTTCTTGACAAACGTTTTACATTTGATAAAATGTAAAACGTTACCGTTGATGCGGTAATCTCCCGCGCTTTTGCAGTGCGAAGAGATTCTTAACGAACGAACCAATGCGTATGGGCGGCCGCAATATTACAACGTTGTCTATGAAATATCAGATCGTGATTCCGAAAGAAGTTCGGAAAGCCATGGGATTGAAAAAGGGTACGAAAGTTTATGTGAAGCCTCTCGACAAGAATCATGCCATGATTACCAAGGACCCCGACGATCCCATCAAAGAACTCCGGGGACTTGGAAAAGAAGTTTGGGATTCCCTAGGGGGTGCGGAAGTCTACCTTAAACGCGAACGTGACTCATGGAACGACTCATAGGACTTGATACATCTGTGCTGATTTATTTACTCGAAGATCATCCATTACTTGCGGACCCAGCAGAACGAATCTTTCGAAGAATTCGCGATGGAGGATGGTGGGGTGTATTTTCTCATATCGGAATGGTGGAATTATTGACCGGTGTAAAA
The DNA here is from genome assembly GCA_964578475.1 of uncultured Gammaproteobacteria bacterium. Lineage (GTDB taxonomy): Bacteria > Patescibacteriota > Patescibacteriia > JACPL01 > CAZOCX01 > CAZOCX01. Next base: position 2,744 of record CAZOCX010000092.1, read on the forward strand.
AAACGCAAGCGGCCTGACCTTGCAAACCGATATCGAGAACTCTTACTAAGTATCCAGCACCTGTATCTTCGAGGAACAACACTTCCCATTGTCGAGATTGCATCAAATTTGCGGGCGACTTACAACATAAAAACTGCTGACGCTATTCACATTGCCACAAGTATTGCGTCCGGAGCAGATCTCTTTGTGACCTATGACAAACGCCTTACTGCCATTCGAGAAATTCCAGTTGTGATGCTCGACCAATTGTGACACATCACGACGCATTCTCATGTCTCAACGTGGTTTTCAGCATGTCTACTACCCACTGCATGGATCCATCGAAAAGAATGACCACATCATATACTTTTTTGTAATACGGTAAATCGCGGTCAATGTTGTCGTTGAGAAATCCGACACGCAAACAAACGTGGTGATCTAATCCATTTGCCATTCCAACATCACCGAGGCTGTCGCCGAGTAGTAACACATTCTCACGGTGGCGAATGGTTTCGTAGATCGGATCATTTTTTAACGACATCTCGTCTTTATTCATCACATGAAAATGTTGAGTGCCGCCAAGTTTGATCTCTGCAATTTTTTTCTCAA
>CAZOCX010000093.1:0-1080 GCA_964578475.1 uncultured Gammaproteobacteria bacterium
GGTGTTGCAGCGGCGCTCGCGGCAGAAGTACGTCGACGCGGCGAGAATCGTGTCGTGTTGCTCTACGCCAGGCAGGAGCAGTTCTATCTGCCGGAATTCCGAATTCTGCAGGCAGAACTGCAGCGCCTCGGCGTCGAGCTCGTCGTAGTCGAAGAGCAAGAGGTGCGGATGCGAGACGGAAGGGTGGTCACGCGAGATGGCGCAGACTGCAATTTGTTCGTGGACTTTCCCTTCTTCTATCACAACCCGCCCCTCAACGCCCTTCTGGTGTCGCGCTATCGCAGTGGCGAAATCGACTTTCTCATCCCACCGAAGCCCTTCTTGGGGTCGAAAGCAGTACTCGCCCTCTTGCGAAACGACCTCGGGGATGAGGAACTCGAAGCGATCCTGAAGTCGCAAATTCCCGCGGCATCGCTACGACTCCTCCGACAGTATATTCCCACGACCTACCTCATCTATAAGAGAAAGGAAGGTCGGGAATTCTGGGATAGCCCGTACCGCGACATACCTTTCGTGCTGAAGGAATCGATCTCGAACGGCATGAAGGGGACAGTGTTCGAGGATGATCTGGGTTTCCAGGAAACCATGAGTCACGCGTGTGACTCGTACTACCGCTACATCCTGCAACAGGAAGTGACCAATCGGCCACAGGAGTTCTCCTCCTTTACGCCAGATGGTCGCTCCGTACTCGGTGAGTGGTACACGCGGGTCACGGTGCACTTTGCTGTGCGACGCGTGGCTGACATCGTTGTCACGGCGCGGCAGGACAAGAAGGTGCACGGAGCACCTGATTGTCTTCAGATCGGCGCGGTCATCGTCTAGACCCGGCGTCTTCCGAGGTGACCAACCACGGGCCTGTAGCAATCGCTGCAGGCCCTGTTTCTTTTCATATTAAATGAATACGGCAAAAGGAACGATTCACTTGATCAAATGACGGGATTCATGGTTGGATAGCTCTATGGAAATCTCTTCTTCCAATCAAATGCAAATGATCAAAACGTCGATCTCTATTTCCCAGCTCCGGCCCTTGGTCCAGGCAAGTTTTGGAAATTTTGTAAAAGCTGTTGTAGACGTTGAAAA
>CAZOCX010000093.1:1180-3302 GCA_964578475.1 uncultured Gammaproteobacteria bacterium
CCTTGGTCCAGGCAAGTTTTGGAAATTTTGTAAAAGCTGTTGTAGACGTTGAAAAAAGTATCATGGTTGTTGGCGGAGAATTGCATGCAGATCAAGAAGCGCAGCTTCTAGAACAAGGATCACGACAAGAAAATCTTTGGGGGATCAATATCTATCCGGAGAACTCCAAGGACACTTTGGTCGAATTCGATTCCATGATTAATATTCGTCCCCGCCAAGAGAATCGATCCCGGGATGTGGAGGATCCATTGATCCGAGAACAGATTCTTGAAGTTGTATACCGGCTGATTCGTATAGAATAGTATGAAGCCCTATATTCACAAACATCTCGCCCAAGGTCGATGGTTTCAATTGAGTTTGCCAGAACAACTCGGAAATGTTGGAAGCGACGTCGACCGTGCGTTGCGGTGGAGGCGCGAGAAAAATATCAAAGAACAGGATCGAGCGTTGGAGCGTGTGTTGGAATTATTGGAACTGACGATTGCAGACCCGCGCTGGCGAACACGCCTCAAAGAACTTACGCGTACACGCGAGGTGTTGTTAGATTATTTTTATGGGGATAATGATTATCACTCGACACCCGAAGGCCTTTCCAACTATTTTTTGCAGTTTGCAATCCTTGCCCGCAACCGCTAATGAAGAGCTGCTGAAAAATCACGATTTCAAACGATCCACTATCATACGTTAGCGCGTCGCGGGGTAAATAAGAGTACGGTTATAAGTTCCGCCTGGAGTATCAAACGCACGATCAATGATGGTGTTTTGGTTTTCGGCATTACAATTCGGATCCAGCGGTGCGGCTTCAATGTGATTCTCTCGGACCGAAGGATTCGAGTTGTACTCGCAATTCACACTCAAGTTTGCATCATGAATCGTATTCTGCTGAATGGTATTTTTTCCGATCACTTTTGTTCCGATCGCCTGATGCCAGCAATGATAAATGGTATTGTTTTCGATAACGTTGTTTACCGAAAAAATGTCAACGCAACTCCACAACGAATCATGAATAGTGCTGTTCTGGACTACGACGTCCGAACCCGCAATGTTGATTCCGTTATGCGCATAGGCGAGTTCAACATAATCCAGCTGACTTTTAGATCGTAAGATGAGTTCGTCCCAGTCTGCATATTCGGGCTCGGTTTGCGCCGATGTAAAAATAATCGGTTCGGTCGCTGTACCCTTGGCAATGATTTTTCCGTATAAACGATAATGCGTTTTTTTGTAATCGACTCTGCCTGTGGGGTCATCATGATCTTTAATATACGCATCGGCGTTGCCCTCCCAATCCGTTCCCGGGAAGTCTGCTTCTTTTTCAAAACGAACCATTGTCCCTGGCTCGATCGTTAATGAAATCCATGGCGCGATGTAGGTATCGCCAACGATGGTAATAGTCCCGCTCCAACGACTCATGCGCCATTGAAAGCCATTGACTGTTTGGTTTGTTGTTGTTTGTGGAATCCACGATAAAATTCCAAATACAATCAGGATGATCACAACAATAATACTTGCTCCAAAAAATACCGCACGTTTTTTCATATTATAAGCATAGCATGGTCCATATAAAAAAACCGGATTCCGCGCGAGCCTGCACCCGCGAGAAGAGAAACCACTACCATTGTGTAATTTCGTCGGGATCAAGAGCGGAAGAATTTGATAGATGAGCGATGGGAAAAGGCATGGAAATGCTCGGGAAAAGATGTTATACTTATGACATGTATAATTGGTCAACAGACGAGAAAAAGTTGCAAGAAACTCCCGAGAAGTACGCGATTTGGCGCTTAGAACAACTGATTAATTTTGGCTTAAACGGAGAACGGATCAAGGCGTTCGAATTAAAGAAATATTGGTCAAAACTTCAACTAGATCCTGCGCGCAAAAAACTTCTCGAACTCCTGCTTCATGAATCCTAGCATTCTCACAGGAGACCAAAAGGCGCTATTAGATCAGATCAGCTTGTCCCTGCCTCTCGTGAAGCGTTTTTACCTCACGGGCGGCACAGCGCTTGCCGAGTTTTATTTACATCACAGGTATTCCGAGGACCTTGATTTTTTTTCGGAACAAGAGGTAGATCCGGAAGAAGTCTTGGTGGTTTTGAGCGGCATGAAAGAGAAGCTTGGAATTC
>CAZOCX010000094.1:0-3271 GCA_964578475.1 uncultured Gammaproteobacteria bacterium
CATGGGATGGCCAGCGTCGAGTCGCAAAATTAATCAAGGCGTGCGCGCGGGTCATCCGGCGATCGATATTAACTGTGATGGAACGGAAAGTTTATTTGCCGCTGAATCGGGTACGGTTGCGTCTTCGGGATGGTCTGGAGGATATGGTCTGCGAATCGTCATCAATCACGGTGGTGGCGTGCAGACATTATACGGCCACTTTTCAAAACTCTATGTTCAAGCAGGTGAGCGCGTGAGTCGCGGCCAAGCCATTGCAGCGTGTGGAAGTACCGGCTATTCCACGGGAACGCATGTACACTTTGAAGTTCGTGTTGGTGGACGGCCGATGAATCCGTGGAGCTACTTGCGATAGAGCAAACAAAATACACGGTCGCCAGCAACCGTTACACGGATTCAATTTTTACGACGATTTTGCCAAGACACCGCGAACTTTTTGCGTAATTTCGTCGGTCGTAAAATTGGACTTCACCAAAAAATCATTCGCTCCCAATGCTAACGCGCGCTCAATATTCGATTCCTGCCCTAAATTGGACAGAACGATGACAGGAGTTTGAGAAACCTTCGGATCTGATAAGCTTCGAATGTTTTTGAGCACTTCAAATCCATCCATTTCCGGCATAATAATATCCAGCAACACAATATCGGGTTTTACGGTTTGAACTTGGTCTAGCCCCTCCGTGCCATTTGTTGCCAAATGGACATTAAAACCTTCTTTGGTAAGTTTCGTGGTGATCAGTTCTCCCAAAAATTGATCATCCTCGACAACGAGAACCGACGATTTCGTAGATGTTGATAAATCCATAGAATCAAATATTAATCATGAGTAGGAATAAGGGGATCCATCGGACGCCGTGGTCGGAAGAAAACGCCAATCGCCGTGACGAGGAATCCGACTACCGAGAAGATATTCGAGACGAGCGACAGAACAGAACTCTCAAACGGGTAAAAGAATGCTGTCGATGCGAGGAGAATAAAGAGTCCGCCTCCGATGAACAGAGCTCGAATCCGAACATCGCGATATCGACTTTGCACCGACTGATGGAAGAAAAAGAGCATCACAACCAGAAGACTCACACCGAGCCAGACACCATAGAGTATATCAAGAAGGGGGGGTGAATTCCATTGCGTCACGCGGGAGAAGAAATTGACATGCGGGAGGGGCGGAAAGATGATCCCAACAATCACAAGGAAAAGAGCAAGGAGTTGTGTCAAACGGTAAATTCGAGGTTGATAATGCGGGAGAAAAAACGAAGTGGGAATCGCCAGAAGATCAACGCACGCTAAAAACAAAAATCCATGGCCTACAAGAAATGCTGCGGTGAGAATTTCAGAATTTGCTGGAGTAAAAAACACCGGCAACGCAAAAATCAAATACGCCAGCACCAGCAAGCCATAGGCATTTCGGAGATGTATTGCCTGCGCCGATGGTGTAACAGAAGCACGAAGACTCGTATATAATCGTTGAAAACATGCGGCACATACGACTGCATTAAACAGATCCGGGATAGCCGTGTAGGACCAAAAAATCATAGATTAAACCACGTTATTCTTTCTTTAGTTTAGAAGCTTGCCATGAATTTTTCAAATTCCGATTCGTCCTTAGGGAGAAGTCGTTCATCGAGTGGCAATGTAAACCGGAAGACAGACCCCTTCCCTTCTTCGGATTCGAAGGAGATCCTTCCTCCATGCCGCTCTACGATATTTTTGACAATAAACAACCCAAGGCCCGACCCTTCAGTCTGGAGTTTGACAACATTGGTAGCCCGGAAAAACTTTTGGAACATTTGCGCCTGTTGCGCTTTTGGAATCCCGACACCAGTGTCTTGGACTTCGACCGTCAGGTATTTGCGATCCGACCGCACGCGAACAGTGATCGTTCCTCCTTGCGGTGTATACTTGATGCCATTATCGAGTAAATTTTGAATCGCCAGACGTAACTTGTTCGCATCAATCTTTACCTTTGGTAAATCGGTCGCGGGCCGCTCCACATTCACGGTGAGGTGTTTTTCACTCAAGATCGGTTTTAATTCCGAAACCACACTTTCGACCAATGGAACAATGGGTTCAAACGAGAATTGATACTGAAATCGTCCCTCTTCAATACGGGATACGTTTAAGAGATCGTTGACAAGGGTAATCATACGCTCATTACTGCGGTAACCTTTATCCAAAAGATTTTTTTGTTCAGGGGAGAGCTCGCCAGCGTCCCCATCCAACAACATTTTCACAACCCACTTAATCGCAGATAACGGCGTACGGAGTTGATGCGACGCAACAGAAATAAATTCCGATTTCATTCGATCAATTTCTTTCTCCCGTGTAATATCGCGCAACACCGCCATCTGACCAATAATCGCTCCCTCAATTCCAACAACGTGAGCAACCGTAACCGACACAACATATCGGCGTGCATTTTGAATGACCATTTCCTTGGTAACAGGCGCATACGACGCGCGCGCCTGATTCATCATGTCGCGAAGCTGAACCAGATTTTGTGGCAGCTCGCTATCTTGGATGGACCGAGTCACCCATTCAAGCGCTGGAACTGCGAGCATATCTTCCGCCTGCGAATTGAGAATCATAATTTGTCGATGCTGGTCGACCACCAATAACCCGTCAATGAGGTTTGCGATAATCGACCGTGTACGATCGCGCTCCACAATCAGTTCATGCTCGCGCTCATTCAAGAGTTGAGAAATAAACGTAGAAAATACCCCACTCAAAAAAATCGTTGCAACAACAAGTAATGCATTGGAGGCTGTGACCAGAGGATTTTGAAACATCCCAGAATCAAACGCGTATCGGGCTTGGTGTGGAAGAACTTCGTAGAATTCCAAAAAAATGACGGAAAGGTACAACAAGACATTGATACTCGCAACTCCCATGATCCCTAATGGCCGATACAAAATCGTCGCCATGAGAATCGGGATGATGTAAAATACGAACGACAAACTTTCGATCCCACCGGACGTATAGACGATCAGGGTATACAGTAATTGATCTACAAAAATCGAGATAAACGCCATCGTCCGCAATCCCACATCGCTGCGCCGAACACCTTTTCTGAAATACAGATAATAGATAACATTCAACGATGATGCGATCAAAAACATGATTCCGATCGACTGGAGTGTCAGGTGCACGGAGGAGACCGCAATAAATTTTTGGACAATCCCTAAAAATGTTGTACCAAAAATAATAATCCACCGTCCCCGAATAATCCCAAGAACTGCGTGGACGAAGGCTAATTTTTTATCCACATTCATCATAG
>CAZOCX010000095.1:0-3246 GCA_964578475.1 uncultured Gammaproteobacteria bacterium
TCGCGGTCGACTGCTTTTTTCTTCAATAACTCCCGTCGATCTTCATGCGATTTTTTCCGAACCAAAGCAATCTCGACCTTCACGAGACCCGATTTACTATACACAGAAAGCGGAATCATTGTCAAGCTTTTATGATGGAGTTTTCCAATCAGCGAATTGCGTTGTTGGCGAGAAATGAGTAAGAGCCGGGGATGCTTCGGATCATAGCTTTTCTGTTCGCCTTTTGCAGGTAGGTATGGTCCAATATGCATCTCCCGCACTTCCAAGCGATGATCCGTGAGACGAATATAACTTCCCAGTAAATTGACGCTTCCGGCTTTTACAGATTTGACCTCGGGTCCACTTAATACAATACCTGCCTCGAGGCGATCGAGAACATCATACGAGCTGTTGGCAGTTTTGTAGCGGGCATACGTCGGCATAACAGTATCATGCCAGAAAAAGAGCAAATTCCACAAGCGAATCCGCTTGAAAGAACCGCAATTCCGCGCTATGATCCGCAGTATGAAGCAGGAAATTTCATCAGCAATTCGAGACGCATTGCGGAAACTTCAGATAGCGCATGGATGGGGGGACGTGATCGATGTCGCGTTTCACGTCGGACATCCGCAGGACGAACATCATGGCGATTACGCATGTAACGTTGCCATGATTTTATCGTCAGTACTGCGAGTTAACACATTGGAACTTGGGGAATGGATCAACGATGAGCTCGAGCGTAACGTGGAATTTGCAAAATCTTTTCAGCGGATCGAAGTTGTTCCGCCCGGTTTTCTGAATTTTACATTGTCGCATGAGTATCTCTCGTCCTTTGTCGAGGTGATTTTGGATCAGGAGGAGAAATTTGGTCGGACCAATACTGGAAAGAAGGAACGTATTCAAGTAGAATTTATTTCTGCCAATCCCACGGGGCCACTGACGTTTGCCAATGGACGCGGTGGATTTACTGGGGACGTGCTGTCGAATGTCTTAAGCTGGGCCGGCTACCACGTCTTCAAAGAATATTATTGGAACGACCGCGGAAAACAAATTGAGATTTTGGGCGACTCGGTAACGCGTCGTTGGTTACAGATGCAAGGGGTAAAAGTTCCCTATCCCGAGGAATGCTACCAAGGCGAGTATATTTCGGACATCGCAAAAAAATTGCATCTCAAAGATTATAAGCTGCAGAACATCAAAAAAATCGAAAAAGTTCGGGAGCGCATTTCGGAAGCGGCAGTGAAAATCATGAAAGAAGAAATTCAGGAAGTGGTGGGGAAGAAAATGGGTATCGCTTACCATTATTGGTTTTCCGAAAAGACGTTGTATGAGAATGGAGAAGTCGAAAAGGTTCTGGAAGCGTTGCGAAAGCAGGATTTGCTCTATACTAACGACGGCGCGCTGTGGATGAAGACCTCCAAGTTTGGGGATGACAAAGATCGTGTGATTGTAAAATCGGACGGCGAGTATACGTATTTCATGTCCGACGCCGCATACTTATGGAACAAATTTTGTGTTCGGTCCTTTGACCGTGTCATCTTGATTTTAGGCGCAGATCATCATGGGCATATTGGTCGTATTCAAGCTGCGGCGTCAGCGATCGGGAAACCAGGGAAGCTCGATATCTTGATCATGCAGTTGGTGAAGCTCATTAAGAATGGTGAAGAAATTCGGATGTCCAAACGCGCAGGAAATTTTGTACCCATTGCAGATGTGATTGATGAGGTGGGGTTGGATGCCGCACGATTTTTCTTTCTCATGAATGCGGCAAGTAATCACATGGATTTTGACTTGGATCTCGCAAAAGAGCGTTCCGAAAAAAATCCGGTCTATTATGTGCAGTATGCGCATGCCCGTATTTGCCAGATCATGAACAAAATCGCAACCGAACATCAAGACATGAAACGTGTCTCGTATGAACGATTTGAATTTCACGACCCGGCGGAATTATCCTTATTGCGGGAATTGATGAAGCTTCCGGAACTGGTGTCGGAAATTGCCGGAAGTTACGAAGTACATCGACTCCCGTATTACGCAATTAACCTAGCGCGAAAGTTTCATTGGTTCTATACCCAGTGTCGCGTGATCGATGAAGGGGAAGTAAACATTAATCGACTCGCGTTAATCCGTGCGACCAAGACAGTGCTCGCAAATACCCTCACATTAATGGGAATTACAGCGCCAAAACGCATGAGCTAACCCGAGCGATTTTATTTATGCGCATCGGTATTGATTGTCGAGAATTGTCTTCTCAACGCTCCACTCCTGCGGGTGTCGCGATGTATATTCATTCGCTCGTGCGTGCGTTGATGGAACTACCGGGATCGAACGAGTTTGTATTTTTTGTCCGTCCGGGAAGTAGTGAAAAACTGAACGAAGTTCAACAGCCGAACGTTACCGTTGTTGAATGTCCGGAGGAACATCCACGTATGTGGTGGCACTGGAAACTTGCGCGGTTTTTTGACCGCTTTCATTGTGATGTGATACATGGGACGGCCGGCTCTCTTCCTCTGACGTTTTATGGTCCATCGGCGGTCACGATTCATGATCTTGCAATTTACGAACATCCAGAATGGTTTCCGGATGGTCAAGCATTCTCAACCCGCGTGGTGATTCCCAGTACACTCAAACGCGCAGACCAATTGATTGCAGTCTCACACTCTACGCAGGATCAACTCCATCGAATTTTTCCATTCACCAAACGCAAAACGCGAATGATTTACGAGGGCGGACCTACGGATCCTCTAGAATCCGATTTCGGGAAGCAAACGATACGACCCAGTGTTACTGAACTCCTAAATAGTTCACTCCCGTATTTATTATTTGTTGGAACTCTCGAGCCGCGCAAAAATATTGTTCAGCTCGTTGCAGCTTTTGACCAACTCCTGGATCGACATCCCGATTTCCGCAATATCCAACTCGTGATTGCTGGCGCCTGGGGTTGGAAATCCGACGCGATTCGGCGTGCCGTAGTGGATGCCAACTGGGGAAGTCAGATTCGTGTGTTGGGCTATGTGTCTCACACCGAAAAATGGCAACTCTTAAAACACGCAACTATCGTTACTTATCCTTCGCTATGGGAAGGATTTGGCCTGCCAATTCTGGAGGCGTTTCGTGCGAGAGTTCCGGTCATCACCTCCTCGGTTTCTTCCATGCCCGAAGTTGGGGGAAAAGGAGCGCTCTATGTAGATCCGGCAAATTTGGAAGAGCTTATTCAGAGTATGGAAAATCTCCTAGACTCATCGCGGTTGCGCGAAAAACTTGTAA
>CAZOCX010000096.1:0-3229 GCA_964578475.1 uncultured Gammaproteobacteria bacterium
ACATTATCCCAACCTCTACCGGAGCCGCCATTGCAACTACCGAGGCTATTCCATCACTGGTCGGGAAGTTCGATGGACTCGCGTTTCGTGTGCCTGTTCCGGTGGGTTCGGTTTCGGATATTACGGCTGTGTTGAAACGTAATACAACAGTGAAGGAAGTGAACAATGTTTTTATTCAGGCGGCGAAACATCATCCGTTATTCAAACACGTATTGCAAGTGACGAACGATCCGATTGTTTCGAGTGATGTGATTGGAAATCCTGCGTCGGCAATTGTGGATTTGTCGCTCACCCAAGTCGTGGGTGGGAATCTCGTAAAAGTTGTCGCGTGGTATGACAATGAATGGGGGTATGCCAATCGACTGGTCGAACAAGCCGTGAATATCGGAAGAACGGTTTAGGCCATGTCACGTTTTCGGACAATGGTTGTTCGGTGGATGCGGGCAACGCCCACGCATCTGTTCATCATCGCCATCAGTGTCGTGATCGCGTATGTTCGGTTATTGCATCCGGATTTTCATGCATCCTGGGATTTGGTGACTGTGCATACATTTGGCTTGCGGTATGCATCGTTGGTGTGGCACACGTTTGGAACGTTTCCATTGTGGGATCCGTTTCATTATGTGGGATTTCCGTTTGTCGGTGACCCCCAACCTGCTGTGTGGTATCCCATCAATACCTTGATGATTCTTGTGGGTGAGGTGACACAGCGCCATGTGCAATTCCAACTCGTTCTGCACTACATCATTGCAGGGTTTTCGATGTATGCATTCGGGCGCTATCTGTTCTCGCGCCGCGCTGTTGCTCTCGTTGTCGGAATTCTTTATCCATTAACCGGCGCGTTTGTTGCACACGCGTCGCATGTGGGGATGGTAAACACGGCAGCATGGTTTCCATTGTTGCTGTTATGTGGTGCACGCGGAATTCGCGAACGTCGATGGTCGTGGGTGGTTTCCGCGGGTGTGATCGCTGGCTTGATGTTGTTAGCTGGTCATGCGCAAACAGCGTTGTTGTTATTCTCCGCGTACGCGGTATGGATTCTCGTGTTGTCCGTAACAGAATCGTCTGGACGATTCCAATGGATGCGTGGAATTGCGCAATTATTGATCGCAATAATGATTGGCATTGGAATCAGCGCGATTCAATTAGCACCAACAGCACGATTTGCATTTGAAACTACGCGCGAAACCACGAATTTTGATTGGGCGATGACAGAGTCGTTTGTCCCAAGTCAACTTCTGACCGTGCTCGTTCCAAATTTTTTTGGAGATGTGACGGCAGATCCGTACTGGGGACCGAAATGGGGTTCCCAACATTATGCGTACCTCGGAATTCTGCCACTTTTGCTGATTGGTTTGAGTTTTTTGAAACGAAAAACCACAATGGAAAAATTTTTCTGGGGGTTAGCAGTGATTTCGCTCTTGTTCATGATTGGTCGGTTTTCCTTTGTTCAACCCTTGTTCTATTTATTCGCCCCGCTGTTCAATCATTTTCGTGCAGCAGCAAATAGCATTTTTTTGTTCCATACAAGCCTTGTGATCTTAGCGGGATTTGGGTTGCAAGCAGTGCTCGAACGCGATCCTCAAATGATTTCGAGTTGGAGTAGGGCAGGACGTTTCTCGAAAGTATTAAGCATTGTATTATTGATTCTCCTCATCGGTGTCGAGGTTGTAGCATTCCTGTCGCGGTCGCAATGGAAGAATCCCGAAGCCACGCAAGCACTCGACAATATTGGGAGTGGAATTGTATTGCTGTTTGGATTTGGAATCGCGAGTTTAGTGCTGCTTTCTTCTTTTTTTAGAAAGCGTATTTCTCAAGTTCGATTTCTCGTGTTTACTGTTTTGATTTTAGTGTTGGATTTATTCACGTTTACACTCAACCATCAACATGTTGCGCAAACCGGTCCGATTGCAAAAACGCAACGGCCGCCATGGGGCATTGAATTTATTCAGTCCCAAGCAGAGGATCATTGGTATCGCGTTCACGCGTTACAGCAGGATGATATTCTGTCACCAGAATTTATTTATCAAACGAGTGGATATAATCCGCTGATCACCGAACGCTATGCACGCATGTTGCATGTTGCATCGCAGGATGAAGAACGATTTAACCGCGTGATGTCGGCGTGGGGCGTGGAGTATTTGCTCGGAGAAGAGAATTTGCCGACGACTTCATGGGAGCAAGTGACAGATTTTTGGTACCGGAACCCGAATTTTCGTGGGCGGGTGTGGCCGGTATCAACTGTTGTGGCAATACCCGAAGGCGAAACGCTCGCAGTGGTGGAGCAGCGTGTAGGTAGAACCAATCTCGATCAGACTGCTGTTGTAGAGGGATTTTCGGAAACGAAAAAATTTAAAACAGATGTGAGTGTGGGAGAGGTCGAGGATACCATCAATGCCGTGCGGTTCACGGTTGAGGCGATAGACCCTGCATTTTTAGTGATGTCCGATGCCATGGACGGTGCGTGGAAACTCTGGATCGATGGTGTGGAATCTCGATTGTATTGGACCGATCTTATGCTCCGCGGATTCGAAGTGCCGGAAGGTTCCCACGAAGTTGTAATGAAGTTTGAGCCGGTCACTGCTACATGGCCACGCGTGTTATCCATAGCAACATCCATCGGAGCTATTGCCGGGTGGGGAGTGTTGCGACTTTTTGAGCGGCGAAAACTACGTTCTGGTTTATAGATTTACTGGTACAGAGCTTTGGATGCCGAAATATTCACCTGGTAACTGGGTGTTTCTGCGCCACCGTTTTCCTTGTATAAGATATTCTTTTTACCACATTCTTTGCAGGTAAAATAGACGTCTCCGGTTTCGGCTATATTGTGAACCCCTTGAACAGTTTGACTCTTTTCACAATGAGCACATTTGGCATTATTTTTTGGTTTTTCCATAACTGAAGTATTAATAAAGAATTTCAGCTCAAGCCAAGCATAATTTATTATATACTCGCGATTTACAAGGAATCAAGAATAAGGATCGGTGGATCGTTTTTTAAAAAAATTTCGCTAAGCATAGAAAAATCTCGATCATTTTGAATAATCAAGATACAGGTAAAGACTGAGTTATCCACAGCGTATTGGCAGGGCTACGGGGAATCCTTCTCCCCCGGCCGTCGTCGCAAGCCGACTCCGGCCTCCTCCGAAGCCGGCCGCCCCGATGTTACGTCGGGGTCGGCTTCGATTCCCCTTTTCATCTCTTTCATCAAGAAATAACCCCGACAAAGG
>CAZOCX010000097.1:0-3222 GCA_964578475.1 uncultured Gammaproteobacteria bacterium
CCACAAGAATGGTGCAAGCGATGCATTAAACGCGAGTCGGGAAAGTACGAGAGACCATGGTGACAGCGCAACAATCCATGCGGAAATCCAACCCACGCGCTTCGAAAACAACAGCGTTCCTAATTTCCCCACTACCCAAATCGTTGCAAGCGATGCCAATACTGCGGGAAGGTCGAGGATCCAGAGATGTGGGGAAAACCATGCAGCCAACGGTGCGACAAGCAGTGCATACGGAACATTTTCTCCCCAACCATAATGCAACAAAAACAACGGAAACCGATTTCCGAATACATCCGCATGCGTTTCCCACAACACACGTGCTTCGACAGCTAAGGAAATTTCATCGGGATTGGCAAATGATGCGTTCCACCACACGATCCCTACACGGAGCGAAATAGCAACGATCGCAAGGAGAACACCATACATGACTGTCTTTCTGCTCATGTATTTTCCGGCAAATAGAAAATTGTCACGAATGCATCACGGTACTGTATGATGGCGCCCGAGCGTTCTAATGCGTGTAGCAATTCCTGATGATCCAAATCCACGACGGCATAACGCGCATGAAACAGTTCACGAATTCGCGGTCTAAGATTTTGGAGATCATTCTGTGTTGTCATCGCAACCCAAATTTGATAGCGAACAGGATCATAGAGATAGGAAAAACTCGGATCTAATCCCGTTAAATAGCGATGTTGATCATCGTAATAAAATAGCACGGGAAATACATCCCAATCATCATGAAACAATATTTCTCCTTCAGGAATATTCTGTGTAGCCCATTGCATTGCTGCTTCATAGCGTTGGTAGGGATATCCATCTGCCAAATTTTTCCAATTCGGAATTGCTGACGCGATCACAATAGCAAGAAATCCTATTCCGAGAACGACCTTCATCATGCGCGTTTCGATCCCATGTCGAACAATCAACCGCTCCTTCAACAAAGCAATCTCGCTTGCATACATCCGCATCGCATCCCGAAATGCCACAGCCGCACTCATGACGGCAAAGGGAACAGCATATTCAATATACCGACGAGACTTTAATGTCATTGCAATCCACACCATGGAAACCACTAGAAGCAACCATGACTCGCGTGTTTGTGATCGCAATGTCCATCCGAATGCAATAACACCCGCGATCCAACACGCCGCGACCAAAACGTTTTGCGCGAGCAGATCTTTGGGTACATAGGGGTACCACTCCCCACCCACGGAAACAACATGTTGTAAATTCTGGATTCCAATCTCTACAACTTGCGTCCACAAAAATCCAATATGATTTGGCGCGTACGGATGGAGTAAAAATCCTAGCCCCATTCCTAGGACAATGGCTTCCAACCCCCGTAGTGCATCCTTGCCAATGCTTGAAAACCACGCATGCCATGGGCGAAGAGTATGGATGAATCGAAGCCGATCAAGTAGTGCAACAATGACCCATAACACCCCGACTCCTGCGAGTGTCATAAATCCACCATAGGTCCACACGTAGAGAAAACTGACAACCGCAAGCCATCGATAACGACCGAGTAACAAAAGCCATATTCCAGCGATCAAGAGAGCGAGAGAAACCGGTGGAGCTTTAATCAGGCTCATGCGAAATACCCATGGTGCCGTGGTTGCGGCCAACACCACCCATAATCCTGCGCGTGGAATTTTTAGCCAACGCAAGAATCCATAGAGAACCACTACCGAAGATGCAGCAAATACAGCTTGGGAAACTTTTGCGCCAGCAATCGGATCTCCCCATCGCACAAATGGAGCGAGTAACAGATGATACAAAATATGTTGATCTGCAAAGCTATATGCAAAGATCGACATTTCCGAAAGCCACGGAAAATCCGGGACCGTCCCTTGCTCCACGAGGAGTTGGGCCATTTTAATATGGTAAAACGCATCCGGATCTGCAACGCCCGAGTGGAACTGAAATACCAAAAACCACAGAAATGCCAACAAGAACACCACAAATATTTTAACGCCCCCCTCCGCCCGCATCGCCCGAAGCCTAGAACGCATAAGTGTACCGTATCTTATCGATCTTCTCCAAAGGATGCAAACCCTGCATCGTTGTTTTTTTGATGCGTTCCTGATACATTTTTTTTATCCGCCTCCGCCCGAAAACCATGGGCTTGCCCATGGGTGAAGGGCGGTATGGGTATTGCACGTGCATCAGGCTGCCGAAGTTGGCTTCGGCGGATTCCGCACGTGTGTCTAGAGGCGGATAAACCCGCCGTAGCCTTGGCGAAGGCGGGTACGGAGCATACCATGACTTTATCTGGGGGGCTCCATCTCATTGTTATTCTTTCTCGTGAATCCCGGCCGAACCATTCATCGTTTAACAATTCCACCGTTACGCTCGATCATCTTGCGGTTTAAGGAGCCGGGGGTTATGGGTCTTGGGCTTGTGGGTATTGGAATGCTGTTTTTGTGGATCCTGCAGTATGGGATTATTTCGGGAAATTTTTCTTTTGAGTTTGATAACGCGCTCGCTCGCCAGATCTTTCTTTTAATCACGTTTAGTCAATTTTTAGGAATTATCCTATCGTTGTATTTTATTGAACGGATCCCCACGACATCCAGTCGCATCGCGCGATGGTTCATCCTGGGTTCAGCAATCTCGTTTGCTGTCTTATCAGTTCTCACATCTTCGTTTACATCACAGGATCTT
The DNA here is from genome assembly GCA_964578475.1 of uncultured Gammaproteobacteria bacterium. Lineage (GTDB taxonomy): Bacteria > Patescibacteriota > Patescibacteriia > JACPL01 > CAZOCX01 > CAZOCX01. The sequence continues at coordinate 2,668 of CAZOCX010000097.1, forward strand.
TATTGGAATCTTTCACTTACGCACGGATGGGACGAATACGGTCTCAATCCATTCACCACAACACCGCAACAAATTCCAAACGAACCCTTTCTTCCTTTCATTTTTATCCCGTTTCGAGCCCTTTCCATGACGCAAGGCCCATTATGGGTACTCTTGACCCGTGTTCCTTTTTTGCTGGGCGCGGATTCCATGGCAGCGGTTGTTGCCGTAAAATCCTTTGCTGCGGCTGCACTCATCGCAACACTAGCTCTGTTTTCGCATCTACTAACAAAGCTTTCCGTCCCGCATCCGCGCGCACTTTCTCTTCTGGTTCTACTTGCATGGAATCCGTTTATCCATCGCGCCTTTGCTGTGGATGGTCATAGCGATGTCTATGTGATGCTTGCAATCGTTGCAAGTTTTGCTGCCTTGCAGTCTTCCCGTTTCTCTCTAAGTTTTTTTCTTCTCGTCTTGGGAGGGCTTTTTAAATTTGTGCCATTCTTCCTTCTCCCCGTTCCATTCATTGCAGGATTACGCGCTACCTCGTCACGCAATAAACAATTCCAATTCCTTGGA
>CAZOCX010000098.1:0-3212 GCA_964578475.1 uncultured Gammaproteobacteria bacterium
CGTTGATTCCATGCTAGCAACCCACACCTTGTCCAGAATGAGGTGGACTGATACAAAACCGCGAAAAGCCTAGGAAACTGTGCTAAACTAAAGAAGGCTTTAATTAGCCCAAATGTAACAATGTTCGCCAAAAAACCGTCATCCCACCGATTGTTGATCCTTTTGCTGATCTTTTGGCATCTCGTGATTTTTCTACTTTCGAGTATCCCAGAACTCCATTCCGGTCTCCCCGGATTTTGGGATTTTATCCTCCGCAAATACGCCCACGCTCTAGAATTTGGTGTTCTTTCCACCCTCTGGGTTGCAGTGCTGCAATGCCCCAAATGGGTCCGACCCCGGGTCGGACCCCTTTCCTATACACTCGCAGGAATTCTAACCTTCCTTTGGGCTGTCCTCGATGAATTCCACCAAACCGTTGTTCCTGGCCGATTTGGTCATCCGTTAGATGTTCTCGTCGACTCCTCCGGTATCCTCCTCGCTCTTTTTCTTTGCTATAGGGGGAGGGATTTCTCTAAAAGGGGTTCAACCCCTCCAGAGGGTCCGACCCCGGGTCGGACCCCTCATTGAGACAAAAGTTCCGGTAGTACTTTTTTTGTTGATCAATACTATCACCCTTCGCTCCGATAAGGGTCAGAATCAATTTGGTATCGATCCAAGTCTGTTGTTTTCCCCTTGATATATATGCGTTGATACTTGAATACGCATACGTTAACGGATTCGATCCAATATCTTTCGGATTTAGATGAATATATCGAGATAAATGCAGAAGGTATTCATCATCCAAAATGAGTTTTGATTTATACCTTCCCTGGAAAATCGACCCCACGCGATGATATTTTTTATTGAAGTAAAGTGTATATGTGTTAATCAAAGACTGTATAAACTCTGACACCACGCGTTCCTCGTGCTGTTGAATGAGAAAATGAAAATGGTTGGGCATGAGGCAATAGGAGATGACAGAGATTTTTTTGTGAAAGTTTTTTCGTTGATTTGGGCGCAAGTTGTCTTTTGGACATACTGCTGTTTGAAGAAAGTGTGAAAACATTTCAAAATCTTTGATGTCACGAAAAATGTTTCGTTTCTCAACCCCTCGATTGAAGATGTGATAAAAACCGTCCTTTACAAAGGATCGGATACGATAGATAGAGGGCATACATTTAAGATAAATGCTTAAATGCCGCCCACACTTTGATGACTTTATTTTACTAAATCTATGCGAGGGGTTCAACCCCTGCCAGGGGTCCGACCCCGGGTCGGACCCCTCCGGAGTTATTTCTTCACGGAAAGCACGACTTTCGCGAACACTTCTGGCATGTCTTTTGCAAGTGTGGAAAGGGTTTTGCGATCGAGTTCGACGTTGTGAGTTTTGAGTGCGTGAATGAAATCGCGGTAATTCATACCGTGCTCCCGAACAGCGGCATTGATGCGAATATTCCAGAGTGCGCGAAAATCACCCTTTTTCTTTCGTCGATCGTGCAGTGCGTGCTGACCGGCTTTTAAGACAGCGGTCTTTGCATGCCGTACGAGTTTCTTACGACCGAATTGATAGCCTTTGGTGCGAGAAAGTAGCTTTCGTCGCCGTTTCACATGACTGGTTCCTCGTTTGACGCGCATAAATGTTATTTAGAAATTGAATCATTCGGAAGAAGTTTTGCAATGGCGCCGCGGTAGACTTTGGCAATCTCGCGATCCATGCGTTTGCGTTGGCCCATTTTTCCCGTATCTCGTGCATTAAAATGGTCCTGGCCTGTGTGACGTTGAATGGCTTTTCCGGTTCCGGAAATGCGAATCCGACGCGCTGCTGCTTTATGCGTTTTGTGTTTCATTTGGTGTTGATGCTTTAGGACTAATAACCATGGAAAGTCTTCCACCGAGTTTTTTAATAGGATCCTCGATGACGTAGGGGGCACCGATCGCATTCGCGAAGTCCACAATCAGTACGCGAGCTAAATCTTGGTGAGCTTTTTCGCGACCGCGCAAATGCATTTCGATTTTCACTTTGTTTCCTTTGGTGAGAAATTTTTGTGCTTGAGCTGCGCGCGTTGCTTTATCATGCTCGCCCATGCGGAAGGTGATTCGTACGCCCTTGAGGTCGATTTTTTTCTGCGAAGCTTTTGCTTTGCGCGCTAATTTCTCCTGGCGGTATTCGTATTGGCCATAATCCATGATGCGACAGACCGGCGGGTTGGCTTTGGGAGAAACTTCCACTAAATCCAATTCTGCAGCTTCTGCTCGGCGCAGTGCTTCCATCGTCGGAACAACACCAATATTTTCGTCGTTTTCATCGACAAGTCGTACTTCAGGAACGCGAATGGCTGCGTTGCGGCGAAGTCGTTTGATGTTGACCTCTTGTTGTCTTCGAAAATTGCGATAACGGCGTTTGATGACCATGGGAATGGTATAGGAAGTTGGATCTTTTTCTAGATTAGATTGTTTGAATGGATGTTGAGAGGAATTACCTCCTCCCCAGCTCCAGTTTTTTGTATCTTTCGATCCGACCTAGTCTGTCCAGGTCGGAGCTCGAAAAACTGGGGCTGGGTCGTCGCCCGGGGAAAGCTTCGAACTTGCCGCTGGCAACTTCGCCGGCGTTCGTCCCGACGCTTCGGTCGGGACTCTCTGCTGCCCGTGCAAATCCCACGCGATTTCACCACGCACTGGCCTGACCCCTTCGGGGCCACGCCAGTGCGTGTGGAGATGGTGGGATTTGCACCCACGTCTAGCGGAAACATCGAACCTGTGTTCCGTGCGCACGTTCTTTGGTGTGTTCAAGATCGGCGTCGAAAAGAACGAAAACCGCAGATCTTAAAGCCCTAGATTTCACATGACCCCATGGGCCACGAGTGCATGCTACACCGTTTAGAGTGTCACGGTGCGTTCCCCGAACGGTACGAGAAACGGCCGCGTGTTGTGAGCGTTATGCTACAACAGGGGCAGCTGCGAAGTTCACGACTGGCGCGAATACGCTAGCTACCTTGTTTTTGACGATTGTTGCACGTCTTTAGTAGGCAGTGTTTACAGAAGGTGCCCACTCCTGGCACGACAGAATGCGATGTTATAGACCGCTGTCGAAAGCTAGTCATCCCCAAAATTTAAACGTACGATTTAGGTTTTCCAAAAAATGGTGATCTATTTCCTGTACTTGAGTTCTCGTGCCAGATCGCGGTCGACTGCTTTTTTCTTCAATAACTCCCGTCGATCTTCATGCGATTTTT
>CAZOCX010000099.1:0-3162 GCA_964578475.1 uncultured Gammaproteobacteria bacterium
ATGCCTTAGACATGCCGCCAGCGTTCATCCTGAGCCAGGATCAAACTCTCAATAAGAATGAATGATTTTTGAATCGGTATTCATTCCAAGAACCGATAGGTGAGAATACTGCGGCAAAACCGCACGTAGACTCAACCCAAAAGAATTGAACGTTTCATTTCGATCCCTTGATGCCAAGGGTCGAATAATTCCTTACCACGATTCAGTTGTCAAACAGCACGAACTCCCCTAGATCACAAGGATTTCTTTGGCTTCATTAGGATAGCGGGGTAAAAGCCGAATGTCAAGGGTAAAGGTTGACGCGGGAATACAGTAGGAGGATAATAGATACGCCCGGTTCGGACCTGAGATCTTAGCCTCCAGCGCGGAGAGCAGTTGGCATGTACCTCAAGGTTGGAAGGAGGAGGAGTGGGCTGGAGTTGCAGAGGTCCAGGAGAAAAGGTGAGCCGCAGGGTAAGACCGTCTTGCTAGACGGCTCCTCTGGGTGGGGCTGACTGTGGACGCCTGGCCGCAAGGTTTTACAGGCGAGAAAAAGACGCGCGGACAATTGCGTCTTCCACATTCGTTGCACGCACGTACGATATGCGGCGATAACCACCCGACGATGGCCCGACCTTCCGAACCGGGCCGATTTTTTGTGCTCATTAAATTATTCTAAATTCCGCAATCCGCCGAAGCCCGAAAGGCGAAGGCGGGTTGCCGTATACTAAGGTAGGCAATAGAAAAAAACTCAGAGGTTTGGTATTCTTTATGTTATGCAGTTCGACATCCTGACCTTGTTTCCGGAGAGTTTCGCGTCCATTGTAGATTCGAGTATCCTGAAACGCGCGATCGCCGCAAAGAAAATTCGCCTGAAGTTTCATAACTTTCGTGAGTTCACAACAGACAAGCATCGCACCGTTGACGACAAACCCTATGGCGGAGGACCGGGCATGGTGTTGAAAGTCGAACCGATTTTACGTTGCCTCCAATCGATCCGACGGAAACCTCGATCGCGCGTGATTTTGCTATCACCGCAGGGCAAGATATTGACACAACCCAAGGTGCGTACACTGGCAAAAAAATTTGATCAGCTCATCTTCATCTGCGGACACTACGAAGGGTTTGATGAACGCGTTCGGAAACTTGCAGACGAACAACTTTCTGTCGGTCCGTATGTCTTAACAGGTGGAGAATTACCTGCGGCTGTGATCATGGATGCGGTGTCGCGTCTCCTACCCGGTGTATTAGGAAAAGACGAAAGTTCGCACGATGAATCGTATTCCTTTGGTGATCAGGATTCCGAGTATCCGCACTATACGCGACCCGAGGTGGTCACGATCGCGAATAAGACCGCACGAGTTCCGCGAGTATTGCTTTCCGGAGATCATCAAAAGATTTTTCAATGGCGAGCATCGCATCGCCGTAAGCCTCGGTAATATGGATCCCAAAGCGATCGAATTCCCAGAGAGTTCGGAATCCACAGAACGCGAACTCAAAAAAGAATGGCATCGCACGCATCCATTCCGGAATTCTGCGTTTGTTAAATTGTGGTTAGGTCAATTACTTGGGCTTCCGGCCCTGCATATTGTTTTTTTTGCCATGATTATCCAGGTTTTTCATTTGACCGGATCGAATGGCTTGGTCGGAACATTAATAGCCGTCATTAGCATCCCCCCGATTTTATTTTCGAGTATTGGTGGAGTGTTGGCAGACCATATCAATCGAAAAATTCTGATGGTGGGATCGAATGCCGCGCGTTTGGTGTTTGCGATTCTGTTATTCTTCTTCCATGACAGCGTCCTTGCGATTATGTTTTTGTCTTTTGGAATTGCGTCGCTGACGTTCTTTTTTCAACCCGCGGAGAATTCGAGTATCCCAGGAATTGTAGGGAAGAAAAATTTACTCCTTGGAAATTCGATCTACATGTTTACGTTTTATGTTGCGACGTTTCTGGGATATACGATTGCAGGCCCGGCTATTGAATGGATCGGCGTTAAGACATTACTGATGGTCGTGATCGGGATGTTTGGATCCGCAACGATCTTGGATGTGTTGCTACCGAAATTGTCGGAAACAAAATGGAAGCATGCAAAGCTGGATCTCGGAGAAACCGCACGACGAACATGGCATGGCATGCGAGAAGGCATTGTTGCCATGAAAGGACACCACGCTTTGCAGCTGACAATGCTACAGCTGATTTACATTTTTAATGTCGAACGCGCCATTGTTGCGTTGGTCCCAGATCTCACGTTGAATTATTTCAAAATATCGATCGGGCAAATTAGTTTGTTTTTAATTGGTCCATTGGGTTTAGGCGCGGCGTTAGCTGTGGTAGCGGTCCACGCGATTAATCGGCGGTTTACGAAACGTCAGATCATCAACGCTGGAATGTTGGGGAATGCATTATTTTTTTTCCTGCTCCCGATTGCTGCATTTTCCTCCACCATTTTTAATGGAGGTGGACAGACGCCGCTGAAGATTTTGTCCATGATTGTGTTAGCCTTGATGGCGGGGTTTGCCGATATTCTGATCATGGTCACGGCCCAGACATTGCTACACGAGCAAGTCGATGATGCCACACGTGGACGGATTGTCGGGAATTTGCTGGCTCTTATGAATGGATTGGGTGTCCCGGTCATTTTGTTGATTGGATGGCTGACGAATTTCGTGAGCGCGCCCCATGTGATTTTAGGAACCGGTATTCTCACATTTGGAATTTGGTGGGTATGTGCGAGTTTCAGTAAAAAAGAACTGGTGCGTGCAGAAACAAAGCGTAGAAATAAATAAACCCGTCCCTGCGGCAAGACCGCAGGGCATCAGGGCGGGTTTGTTATGGGTGGTATCGGCTCCGCCGATGATCTTTTTCCATAGCCCTTCATCCCCATGGTAAACCATGGGGTATTCGGGCGCGCATAATAAACCCGAACCCGTGGTCCAGCCTTTGTCCGCCCACGACGTCCGTCAACTAACGTTGAATTCCCGATCAATGGTGATAAGATGTGCTCATGAAACATTTCTATCATTTTTTTCGTCCCGAAGATCTTTCGATTGCGGATCTTGATCAGATTTACATGATGTGTTCGTTGTGGCACAAGACGGGCATGCAGAATGTATGGGGCACATTTGACCTTCTGGTACGCGACATGCCTCGACACCGGAATTTTTTGGTGTTTGCGGGGT
>CAZOCX010000100.1:0-3138 GCA_964578475.1 uncultured Gammaproteobacteria bacterium
GCACACCTCATTAGGTCTGTCAATAGCAAAACAAAAAACTTCGCTGTAATTAGAAAAAATCCTACCCTTAACCGTGAATCTAGAAATTCAGCGAGATGCGAAGGTTTGCAGTCCCCGAAAATCCCGAGGCGTAGTATAACTACGGTGAGGGATTTGAGAGGGACGAAAACCGAGCCCGAAGGGTCCGCGGTTCACCCGCGGACAGATCGCGAATTTTGGGTTCACGGCCTAAACCGGCGTTTGACCATAAACTACCACGGGTGTTCCAATGGGTGCCCACTCCCAAAACCACTGGGCGTCTTCATTCGTTAAATTCGTGCACCCATGACTCATGGGAGTTCCAAAGTTATTGTGCCAATATGTTCCGTGCAGCGCATAATCCCCACTGTAAAACATGCTCCACTGGACGTTCGGCAGGGAGTAACCCGGACCACTCATGGTTTGACTACGGGTTTTGGAATACACCTTGAACTCACCGGTTTTGGTATAATACGGTGCGCGACCCGTCGACGCTTTCGCAAAATATAATAAATCGCCATTCTCGTAGCCGTACACCATTTGATACGACAGATCTATGGCAATTACCTGCCCGCTTTCCATTGGAGATGTGGGATTTTCCTGATAAAGAATGGGCCGCTCGACATCGTTCATCGCGAGTTGTACCGTACGATTCTCCGGATTCGACAATGCTTGCAACACACGCACGCGCGTATCCGGAACATTCAGCGCGTGTCCATCCGATCCTTCTTCCATTACATCGGTGCGTTCCTGCGCAATCCGGACAAGTTGTGCAACCGGAGAAACATTGATTTCTTTTGCAATCGTAACCAAATACGCCTCCAACTGTGTGCTATCGATACTTGCAGCCAACGTAAGATCCGCTTCGCCGGCCGCAGCATTGTAAACAAAATTCCCTGTTTGGTCTGGTGTCAGGGTATGGAACACCATCCATTCTGCAATCTGAGTTTTAGAAATAGTCCACGTACGATCCCCTTCGGTAAGCTGAACATCCTGATCCAGTGCAACTTGCGCGCTTTCCGCAATATCTCGAACTTGTGAAAGATGTAATTTTGGATGGTCCGGAGTCAGCTGCACAGAAATCGTTGACGCGGTTCCGCTACGAACATGGTTTAACAACGTTTCGGACATTTGATCTGCATCAATTCCGGTTCCGGAAAATCCTGGCCGCACGACAATTTGGGAATGTACAATTTCTAACTGATGCTCTTGCATGGGTTGTCCAAACGTTCGAGACAGTTGACCTAAAAATACCGAATGCGCATCTTCGTCCGTGACTGCGACAAATTCTAATGGCTCGGATGTTCCCACCATCTGGTGCGGCAGGGCCAGAAACGCTTTCCACCAGGTTTTGGAATGCCCGATGCTCCACACGCGGTCCCATGTTGCATCGCGATCGATGCGAATACCTGTCTGTGACACTTCAACTGACTGTTGTGCTGTGTCACTCAAAAACTGAAATGACGCATGCTCGAGTTCATCAATGGCATTCATCACTTCCTCTTGTGCATTTGCGTATGTCATTCCACCGAGCTCACGTGCTCCAAGTGTCACCCGAGGATACACACGTTCTTGAAAAACAATCGCGCTTGCAACTGTGCCCAATCCGAACACCACCAGAACAGCGACAATGCCAGCCGTGATCCAATGAAAGCGATGATGAGATCGCGTATGATGTGACAACATGATGGATCTATTGTAAGGTGTCGGCGCAACACTTGTACAATTTTTTTCCCATCGTTAAACTCCAACCATGCAATTTGAACTTCAGGCTCCCTTTCGGCCCACAGGCGATCAACCAGATGCTATCGAGAAACTGACACATGGTGTACAAGCCGGGCATCGGTACCAGACGCTACTCGGGGTAACAGGATCGGGAAAAACATACAGCGTAGCCAACGTCATCCAACGAACTCAAAAATCCACGTTGGTGATTTCGCATAACAAAACACTCGCAGCCCAGCTCGCATCCGAGTTTCGCGAATTTTTCCCAAAAAATGCGGTACATTATTTTGTTTCATACTACGATTACTATCAACCCGAAAGCTACATTCCTCGCACCGATACGTACATCGAGAAAGAAACGCAGATCAATGAAGAAATCGATCGGTTGCGCCACGCCTCCACGCAAAGTTTGCTTTCGCGTAATGACGTGATCATCGTTGCATCGGTATCGTGTTTGTATGCATTAGGATCTCCGCAAGAATACAAATCACGTGCTGTTACCATCGCGAAGGGACAGAAAATCAGCCGGCAGCAATTCTTGCGAAAACTCTCGGAGATGCAGTTTGCACGAAACGATATCGATTTCCAGCGCGGAACATTTCGTGTGCGCGGGGATGTGGTTGATATTTTTCCAAAAGACTCGGAAAAAAACGCATGGCGCATGCATTTTGATGGTTCGGTTATCGATCGGATCGAAGACATCGATGCATTCTTGGGAGATGCCATTACCGAACTCGCATCCTGTGATCTGTACCCCGCGACATTTTATAGTTCTGCGGTGGATAATCTTCCAGAAATTCTTTCGCAGATTCGAACCGATCTTGAACGACAAGTCAAACGGTTTGAGCGGTTTGGAAAGCTTGTGGAAGCGCAGCGGTTACGACAACGCACCGAATATGATCTGGAAATGATCGAACACACGGGATATGTGACAGGTATCGAAAATTACTCCCGCTATTTTGATGGGAGAAAGCCCGGTGAGCCGCCGTATACGCTATTGGATTTTTTCCCCAACAATTTTTTGGTTGTGATCGATGAATCCCATATCACGATTCCGCAGATTCGTGGGATGTCGCGCGGAGATCATGCGCGCAAGATGAACCTCGTCCATTTTGGATTCCGTTTGCCTTCTGCCGTCGATAATCGACCGTTAGCATACGAAGAATTTGATCAACGTACGCCCCAAGTCCTCTATATCTCCGCGACACCGCAACAATTTGAACTGCAACAATCACAGCAAGTCGTCGAACAACTGATTCGTCCGACGGGACTTCTGGATCCCGAAATTTCCATCCGTCCAACTCTTCATCAAGTGGACGACCTGCTGGAAGAAATTCGCAAACGCGTTACCCAACACCAACGTGTCCTTGTCACGACGATGACCAAACGCATGGC
>CAZOCX010000101.1:0-3134 GCA_964578475.1 uncultured Gammaproteobacteria bacterium
AAGGGAATTTTTATTGTCATCGACGGCACGGATGGTGCTGGAAAAAAAACGCAGTACGATCGATTGATCGAGCGTCTTCGCAGTGAAGATTATGATGTCGCAACAGCAGATTTTCCACAGTACGGCGAAAAGTCCGCAGGTCTAGTGGAGAATTACTTGAACGGAAAATACGGTGGACCCAACGATGTGACAGCAAAGCAAGCGTCGGTATTTTATGCCGTAGATCGTTTTGATGCATCGTTTTGGATGCGAAAAGAGCTAGAGCAAGGAAAGGTTCTTATTTCCAATCGTTATGTTTCTGCGAGCATGGGACACCAAGGGGGGAAAATTCGTGAGCCACAAGCGCGGCAGGAATTGATTCAGTGGATCAAAGACTTGGAATATGGAATTTTTCAAATTCCTATTCCAGATTTAACGATGATCCTGTATGTCGATCCTGTCATTGCGCAGCAAAATGTGGATAAAAAAGCAGCTAGAGATTATGTTCACGGCAAGAAACGCGATATTCATGAAGATGATTTGGATCATTTGAAGAACGCTGCGGAAAGTTTTAGAGAGGTTGCAGCACTTCATGAAAAAACACTCTTGGTAGATTGCATGGATGGAGATCGGCTCATGTCGATCGACGAGATTCACGCGAAGATTTGGGCTGAAGTTGAAAAAGTTTTAAAAAAACCGTAGGGTGACATTATGAGCTCTAACAAACTCGAATGTGTGATTGGACTAGAGGTCCACGTACAAATGAAAACAGCAACAAAGCTGTTTTGCGGTTGTATCAACAACGCCGATGAACCTGAACCGAATACGAATGTGTGCCCGATTTGTATGGGTCATCCTGGGACATTACCCCAGTTGAATGCACAAGCTGTTGAATGGGGTGTGCGCACCGCACTCGCATTGGGATGCAATATTCCCGAGCAATCGAAGTTCGATCGCAAGAATTACTTTTATCCGGATTTGCCGAAAGGCTATCAGATTTCGCAGTACGACGAGCCCGTCGGTGGAGAAGGGAAGCTCACGATTGCTGTGAATAGCGAGCGGAAAACCATTCGCCTCGAACGCCTGCATCTCGAAGAAGACGCGGGAAAACTGTTGCATCGCGGATCTGCGTCTCTGGTGGATTTTAATCGTGCAGGAACACCGCTCATGGAAATTGTGAGTAAGCCGGATTTGCGATCGCCCGAAGAAGCGCGCGCGTATTTGCAAGAACTCCGTCGCATCATGCGGTACTTGGGAGTATCGGATGCAGACATGGAAAAAGGGCATTTGCGTGCAGACGGAAACATTTCATTGCGGCCAGTTGGCGAAGAGAAATTATATCCCAAAGTCGAAGTCAAGAATGTGAATTCCTTTCGTAACATGGAGCGCGCGCTGTTGTATGAAATTGAACGTCAGACTGCGATGTGGAGCGAAGGCAAAACACCGCAGCAAGAAACGCGCGGGTTTAATCCGGACACCGGAGAAACAGTTTCTCAACGTACGAAAGAAGAAGCCGCGGATTACCGTTACTTTCCAGAGCCTGATATTCCACCGTTAGTATTCTCACAAGAATTTTTGCAGCACCAACGTGCAGCGCTGCCAGAACTTCCCGATCCTAAGCGTAAGCGGTTTATTGAAGAGTTTGGAATTTCGGAAAGCTTTGCCGTGATTCTCACAGAGGATCGAGAGATTGCAGAATTTTTTGAGAACACACGCTCGGAATGTTTATCGTGGCTGGAAGCCAATCAGCAAGTCGCTGAAGTATCGGATACGGAGAAGAACGCAATCACAAAACTGTGTGTGAACTGGATTACCACGGAACTTTTTCGATTACTCGGAAAGCACGGAAAAAGTTTGTCTGAATTGCGGATCACGCCAGAAAACATGGCAGAGTTTATTGCCATGGTGTTTGAAAAGAAAATCAATAGTTCCGCTGCTCAAACCGTATTAGAGGAAATGGTGAAGGCAACAGATTTTGAACCAGATCCTTCTGTGATTGTAAATGAAAAGAATTTGGCGCAGGTTTCCGATGAGGGCGCCATCGCATCTCTCGTTGAGAACGTGTTAGTTGAACATCCAGCGGTAGTAGACCAGATCAAAGCCGGAAAAGAAAACGGTATTCAGTTTTTGGTCGGGCAAGTAATGAAAGCGTCCAAGGGCAAGGCACACCCGGAGATCGTTCAGCGAATGATTCGCGAGAGATTATAGGAAAGTATGTCATTGCGATCCCGACGCAAAGTCGGGACGACGAAGCAATCTAAGGGGTTAAACCCCGAGTGCGTAACAGAAATCTTGCAACAGCGCGTTGCGTTTCGTCGATGGATGTGACCCAATGGATTGTGGGTTCTTTGCGCCACCACGTGCGTTGGCGTTTTGCGTATTGATGCGTGGCGATTTTGATGTGTTGCACGGCTTGGTCTAACGTGGTTTCGCCGCGCAAATATTCTCCGAGTTGTTGATAGCCGATTCCTGACATCGCGGGAAGAGACCAATCGTATTTTTTTGCAAGTGTTTGAACTTCTTTGAGCAATCCTTGCTCCATCATTTCATCGACGCGCTGATCAATGCGTTGATTTAAGATTTTGGGATCTATTTGCATGCCGAGCAATAGATAATCGAATGGTGGATTGTTTTCTTGTTGCGGATTCCATGGCGTGTTCGTGAGGAGGACATATTCTAATGCCCGAATCACGCGACGGGGATTTTGAAGGTCAATCGCTGCCGCGGATTCTGGACTGCGTTGTATTAAATCCGAAACCAAACTCTGGAGTCCTTGATTTTTGAGCTGTTGGACGAGGCGCACTCGAATCGTTGCATTTGTTTGTTGATGCTCTAATCCCCATGCATGAATGAGTGACGAAATATACAGCCCTGTGCCACCCACTAGAAAACGGGGCTTGTTGGACATCTTGGGATCGGCGTCCAAATCATGCATCAATTCCCAAAATGCATCCGTGTAATCTTTGAGCGTGAAGGGTTGATCCGGTGCAACAAGATTCACCAAAAAATGGTCCACGCCATCTACTCTAATAAAGGGACCGTCCCTCCGAGGGACGGTCCCTTGGGGATAAGTGTTGCTGACACCGACGACTTTGGATGTTCCAATATCCATCTCTTGATACACTGGTCGCGAATCGGCTGTGAGAATAATTCCT
>CAZOCX010000102.1:0-3033 GCA_964578475.1 uncultured Gammaproteobacteria bacterium
GAGCCGGGACAGGACCCGCTGGATTTCGAAAGAGTACGTTTTTGTGGTACTGGAAGAAAAAAGAGTTTCTATTCGCGGCGGGCTTGGATCGTGGCAACGAGGCGTTTCAAGGCCAAGATGTAGGCTGCGGTGCGATAATCCACATGGTATTCTTCGGAGGTTTGCGACACATCATTCCATGCACGTTGCATATATTCAGAAAGTCTCTGATTCACGCGTTCTTCCGACCAATACGCAGACTGTAAATTTTGTAGCCATTCAAAATACGAAACCGTCACACCTCCGGCGTTCGCGAGAATATCGGGAAGAATCGTGATTTGTTTCTTCAGAAGAATTTCATCTGCTTCGGGTGTTACCGGACCATTCGCCATTTCAAAAACCACTTTCGCTTTGATGCGATTGGCATTTTCTTCGGTGATAACATTTTCCAATGCGGCAGGAATCAATACATCGCATTCAAGTTCCAGTAATGCTTCATTAGAAATTTTTTCATAGTTCTCACTGTCGCACACTGATCCCACACAATAAACGCCCTCGATACTTCCGCGCGCTTGTTTGGTAGCCATCACGTGCTCCGGATCCATACCTTGATGGCGTTTGTCGTGAATCGCACCGCGCGAATCTGAAATCGCAATAATCTTAAACCCTGCTTCGTGCGCAAATTTCGCTACATAATATCCGACGTTTCCAAATCCTTGAATGGCAACGGTCAGTTCGGATGGCGTTTTGCCTAACTTCTTGCACAGCTCTAATAACACTTGCACACCACCGCGACCGGTTGCTTGTTCACGACCTTGAGAACCGCCCACTTCAATGGGTTTTCCGGTGACAACGCCGGGGTTGTATCGACCGGTTACATGGGAATATTCATCCGCCATCCATCCCATGATCTGGGGATTGGTATTCACATCTGGCGCAGGAATATCTTTATCTGGACCAATCGCATCGCGGAAAATGCGAATAAATCCTCTCGACAGTCGCTCGAGTTCAGTTAATGATAATTCTTTGGGGTCCACAGTGATTCCACCTTTCGCACCGCCATAAGGAATATTGACCGTTGCACATTTGAATGTCATCCAAAATGCCAACGCTTTCACCTCATCCAAATTTGTCTCCGGATGAAACCGCAATCCGCCTTTAGTGGGTCCGCGTGAATCATTGTAGTGCACACGAAATCCTTGAAATGTTTTCAATCGACCATCATCCATGCGCACAGGAATCGATGCCTGAATCACGCGCTTCGGACTCGCGAGCACTTCCAAAATTCCTGGATCGATTTTCAGATAAGAAGCTGCCTTATGCAACTGTTTTAATGAACCTTCGAATGGATTGTGTGTCATAAAAACATTAAGAATGAACAACCCCCCAATCAATGGGCGGCCGCTTGGCTACCGCGCCACGTTCTTGCAAATAATGATACAACGACAGCGCAGCCTTTGCACCTTCGCCTGCTGAAATGACGACTTGCTTGTAGGAAATGGTGGTAATGTCTCCGGCAGCAAAAATTCCCGGGCGCGATGTCATCATCTGTTGATCAATTTTCACCTGCCGACGTTCATCTAATTCCATCACTGGTGCAAGCCAATCGGTTTTTGCAATATACCCCATTTCTACAAACACTCCATCACAAGCGATATCTTTTAATTGACCTTCGACATTCACACGTACGCACGTAAGTTTCGTGTCTCCTAAAATTTCTATCACCGTCGCGTTACACAATGTCGTGATGATCGGTTCTTCCTGCAATGATTGTCGGAGTTTCGGGGACCCGACCAAGGCAGGTCGCGGACACAAATACGTTACCGTCGCATTCAACCGATGAAGATACAGCGCTGCATCTAATGCTGAATCTCCAACCCCACACACCACCACGGATTTGTTTTTGAACAACGGGCCGTCGCATGTCGCGCAATACGATACCCCGCGTCCTTTCCATTGCTGTTCCCCCGGGACACTTAAATCTTTCGGAGTTAACCCCGATGTAATAATGACGCCCTTACACCGAAACGATTGCAAGCATGCGCGTACGACAAACGATGTATCGGATTCAGCCTGAATTTCTACTACCTCATCCATGACAATGCGTGCGCCGAACGCTTCTGCTTGTTCTTTAAAATCATTCATTAACACAAATCCATCTGTGAGCGAGCGTCCCGGATAATTTTCGATCTCTGATGTTAATGCTGCCTGACCGCCAAGATCTTTACTAATAATCACCGTCGAAAGCGCTCTTCGCGACGTATACATCGCAGCAGTTAATCCCGCTGCTGCTGCACCGACGATCACAACATCACATTCCTCTATACGTTCCATTGCTCTAGAGGTAGGAATTTAATACTTGCGTCAGCCGCGCTTTGGATTGGACTCCAACCAATTGCTCGGTGGGTGTTCCGTTTTTGAACACGATCATTGTTGGAATACTCATGACACCATAACGCGAAGAAATTTCTTGGTTGTCGTCAACGTTCAGTTTCGCGATTTTCACATTCTTTCCGCTAAATTCTTTTGCGACCTCTTCGACAATCGGTCCTAATTGTCGACACGGGCCGCACCATGGCGCCCAAAAATCCACTAGCACGGGCGATGGTGATTTCAATACTTCTTGATCAAAATTCGTGCTATTAAGTTCTAATGGCATAGCATATCTTGGTTTAATGCATTGTAACGTCACCAGTATAATGCAAATTTTGATACTCGTCGAATGCCCAAATTTCTCGAAGACACGCTAGCGATGAAACAAACTTGACGCTGATGTCGAACTTCTCTAAGGTACGGCTAGACGGCACCTAACCCTCGATTTTCCCCCGCGTGCTTTCCGAGCACCGTCGAGGTACGAAGGGTTCGTCCCCTTCGTCTGTCCGCCGTCAAAGGCAGCTGGTTATGAACCGGGGAAGTACCGACGCAGCATATCCACCAAGAAGGAACCGGAAATCAACCAGCTGCTGATTTTTACCCTCCATAATTTATTCTAAAAAGGTAATCCGCCTCGGGCGGATATTCCATACAGGTTCTTTGGTTAAGCGAAAAATTGAC
>CAZOCX010000103.1:0-2986 GCA_964578475.1 uncultured Gammaproteobacteria bacterium
GCTCCGGGGGTGGGATTCGAACCCACGACCAATTGGTTACACGGAATCCAATGCTTTCGCATCGGCGTGGACTATATTATCATCTCATTTGAGATGTAGGGCGCTTCGCTCGACACCATGTGCCAAGCTACTCCTTTCGGATAGTCTCTGAACCTTCCCGCAAATCGCGGGCTTGGCTGCTGATTACCCTATTCACCTTGTGAGGTTAGGCTTCCAGCCCCGAAGCCGCTTGTTAAACAGCGTCGGGATCCCGATTTCACATCGGGACAATTCACCCTATGTTTCATCCTTGGTCACCCAAGGAAGCTGCGATCATTCACAGCCAACTGCGCTACCGCTGCGCTACCCCGGAAAATGAGTACCTCATCGGTACTCACGTTTACAAGAAAAGAACAACCCAAAACAACACGTGATTAGTTTACAGAAAACGGCTCACGTGGTCAATACACATCACGAGTTGACACGTTGGATCGGGTCAACTATGCTTTTTTTAATTCAGATTCCTCCAAACCTCGACAAGGAGAACGTGATGAGAAAAAGGCTTCTCGTCCCCGCGGCTGTCTCGATTCTACTCGGCGCAATCATTGCTATCACGGTGTATTATCTGGGAGAGTACGTCCGGCGGACAGTCGACCAGGCTGAAGACCGGATCATGCCGGACGCGGAGAAGGATCTGATTCCTCCGGAGCCGCTTGCAGGCGATTCTTTGCCGGTCTTCTACTCCGGCCTCCCGCAAGCGTAGAGGAGGTCGTGATGGTTCGGTCTCGCCCCGCTGCTCGCATTCGTTCGTCGGACGCAAGCAACGGGGGCTATTTTTTAATCACCAAAACCCCGCGTATGCGGGGTTTTGTCAGGGTTCCTTCTACCTTCTGTTGGAGGAAAAGGTAGAAGGATGTGAGGATTGGTTATTTAGGTTTCTCTGTAGAAACAGGAGATTGGACGTGTTTGAATTTTCCATGTGCTGAAACCGTTCCGTCTCCAGAGACTTTTACATTTCCTGTTCCGGTGATGCGGAATTTTTCTACGTCTCCGCTAAATTCTGCTGAAACATTTTTTCCTTTTACAACAGCCTCACCGTTAAATCCCGAATACTGGATACCATCAGCAGTTTCTGTGCGTGTTCCTTCGCCAACAATTTTTACACGTGCATTCTGGGAAACAGTTAGCGTACCAGTTCCCGAGACTTTTAACGTTCCCTTGCCATGCACTTCAACAAAACCCATTCCGACGCCTTTTACCACACCGCTTCCTTCATACATCTCGGTGCCGGTGCTCGCAAGCGTCAGTCCCGGAATAAACAGGGCTGCTGCGCTTAATGTTGCGATTGTCTTGGTGATCTTATTCATAGGTTGAATGTCGTTAATGATCTCTTTTTGACGGATATCCCGTCGTTCACTAAATATAGTAGCAGGAGGGTTACAGTCGAAATATTACTGCAATGAATTCAGCATCTACAAGTCCCGTAGATACCCCCACACATGCAAGCGATCGCTATCCTCAAACCACCGATCTCCAATGTCTTTGCGGTAGTACATATTCGGAATCATGATGTTATTCACACGGTTGTAGGCTTGGAGTTGGGCTTGTTTCATGGTTGAGCCCGTGCCAACAACGGTCAACGGAACACCCGAATCTCCCGCGACGACCCATTGGCCGTTCACGATTTTGACGTCCTCGATGTGGACGCCGTCCGGAACCCCATCTTCTGCAGGTCGGCGGAACAGAATTGCTGCGCCTTTAGAGTATGCTTTGAATGTTTCAGGATCCCTAAATGGAAATGGAGGAATAACGATTCGTACTCCAACCTGAAAACCTCGTCGCGTTTTGATTTCAAATTTTTTTCCGGATGCGAGGGCGTGAAAAAATTCTCCAACCGGCATGGTAATACCTTCTTGCTGAATGAAGATTGTGGGATAGCCAAAGCGACATGTAAACTCGAGAGGAAAGATACCGGTTCCGTTCACAATACAGTTGACGTCGATATAGCCCACATATTCTTGTTTGCGTAATTTCAACTCCATTTTCTTGAGCGTGGCATTGAAGATGCGGTTGGGCATGCTAAAGAATGACGTCGTACCCATTTCTCCGGTGGATGGACCAATGTTTCCGGGGAAGAGTTTTTTGTGTTCGAAATTGACATTAATGGGATAGACAAATTCATGACCATTGAAAAACGCGCCGACTGCAACCTCTACGCCTGTAACGCGTCGCTGCAATTGGAACACTTTGATTTTATTGTTCCAGACTTTGCGGTAGGCGTCGAGGATGCGAATTACATCTTGGCCGTCTTCTTCTTCTCCGACAAACAGCAAGGATTTTAATACTTGTTCGCCGCTGGGTTTAATGACATACCGAGCGGGATGCTTTTCAACATATTTTACAGCCGCGCCAAACGACGAAAAATCTCGATACGGAATAATCGAAACTCCGGCACGTTTTAGCTCCTCCTGACCAAACGACCGATCATCTTCTAATCGATCGGTGTAAGGGCTACCTCCGACAACGAGTTTTCCTTCTTTACGCAATTCTTGTGCAATCTTGCCTTGGCCTAAGACGTCATCGAACACGATCACGTCTGCCCAATTCACATGCGACTCCCAATCGTCGACCTTCTCAAAAAACCCTGATCCAATGTCTTTTTGTGTTTCGTTCTGGATGTGGAATTTTACATTGTGTCCTTCGAGCGCAACTCTCCACGCGATGTCGCTACTCAACCCGTCAATGGACGGGAACAGGAATTTTTTCGGCTTCATATGGGAAGGGAAATCCCCTTCGTTGTTTTAAAAGAATCAATACGAAGATCATTGTACATCTTTTATAGAATTCGTCCATAGGTTCTGGGATAAAGAAGGGACCGTCCCTCCTAAGGGACGGTCCCTTGGGGATACGGAGACGCAGGAGATTGCGAAGGGGAAGAGAAGGAGATGAACGGTTGGTCTAGGAAGAGAAAAATTGTTATGATACAAAGGTTACCCCCCTACGTCCG
>CAZOCX010000104.1:0-2929 GCA_964578475.1 uncultured Gammaproteobacteria bacterium
TCATCCCCGCCCCGACGTTACGTCGGGGCGGGGTATTCGGGCGAACATAATAAACGCAAGTTGTGGATAACTTTGGAACAGGGCGAACGATCGCCATATTTTGGTTCCTCGCTCAACACAAGATCTTGTGGTAGAATGGGTTGAGTACTACTAGATATTGGATTTATTCTTTAGGAGGCGTCAAGGCGTTTTACGACTCCCATGCATGTTGTAAAACGATCTTTCGATCCCATTTATGCGCTGCCCTGCGTGTTCAAATGTCGAAACCAAAGTCGTGGATTCCCGAAGCTTTGAAGAAGGGATCGCCATTCGACGACGTCGAGAGTGTGAAAAATGCGGATTTCGATTTTCTACATCTGAAGAGATGGAAATTTTACATTTATGGGTAGTCAAATCCGATTTACGAGAAGAACCGTATGACCGGGAGAAACTCACAGCGGGAATGCACAAAGCATTCGAAAAGCGACCGATTACGAACGAGCGATTTCGCCGCATCGTGAATAGTATCGAACAAGATATTCAGGCCGAAGCGAAAGCTGATAAAATTCGTTCTTCGCGCATTGGGGAAATTGTGATGAAGCATCTTCGGCGCGCAGATAAAGTGGCGTATGTGCGATTTGCCTCGGTCTACGAAAGCTATGAAAATGTCGAGAATTTTGAAGAAGCATTACAGAAGTTGCTGCATCGACGGTCAAGTGTCTTAAAACCTTCGTAATTTATTTCTTTCCAGTCCTATGGAAGTTCTCATCCGCAAAGAGACCGTAACCCGCACTCCGGTAGTCCACCCGACAGCAACCGAGGTGCGACGTCGACCAACAATGACGTCTGTTGCGGATTTGCATCTCACGCCTGCAGCTCTTGCCGTGCTCGAAAAACGCTATCTCCATCGCGACCCCGAGGGACGCATTATTGAAACCCCGATTGATTTGTTTCGTCGTGTAGCGCACGCCATTGCCATTGTGGATAAAGAATTTGGTGCGTCGGAGGAAGAAATTGCACAAACCGAAGAGGATTTTTATGACATGATGACCCACATGGAATTTTTGTCTGGCATGACACTCCCGAATGCGGGCGCAAAGATTCAGCAATTATCCGCCTGCTACGTGCTTCCGCTGGGCGATTCCATGGATGAAATTTATACGACCTTGCGCTATGCTGCATTCTTGCATAAAACCGGTGCCGGGATTGGATATGATTTTTCACCTCTGCGCTCCCGTGGAGAACGCGTTTCTACCACGAGTAAGGAATCGTCCGGACCTGTTTCCTTCATGCGGTTAATTAATTTTTCCTCGGAGACGATTGTGAATAACGCCGCAACGCGACGCGCGGGGAACATGGGAGTATTACGTGTCGATCATCCGGATATTGAGGAATTTATTCATGTGAAACGCGACAACAGCGAGTTGAATAATTTTAATATTTCCGTGGGCGCAACCAATGCGTTTATCGAAGCTGTGAAAAAGGGCGATTCGTTTGGGTTAGTTGATCCGCATACGAAGCTCGTGAAGTGCACTGTGGATGCGCGGGAATTGTTTGACACGATTGCGCAAAATGCATGGGCATCGGCAGAACCAGGCATGCTGTTCATGGATCATATTGAAAGCGACAATCCAACTCCGCATGTGGGACACTTACGCGCAACCAATCAATGTGGAGAGCAGCCCTTGCTTCCGTATGAAAACTGCAACTTAGGATCTGTGGTGTTGTCGAACTTTGTTGTACGGAAAGGCCCTGGTGCACCGTATATGGATTGGGATCGGTTGCGCGACGTCATCCACAAAGCCGTGCATTTTTTGGATAATACGATTGATGGGAATCATTATCCGTTACCAGAGATTCGTAAGGTCGTCAAAGAAGGAAACCGGAAAATTGGGTTGGGTGTGATGGGGCTCGCCGATGCATTTGTGTATTTAGGCATTCGGTATAATTCGCAAGAAGCCGTGGATTTTTCCGATAAGGTCATGTCGTTTATCGAGAAAGAATCGCACGCCGCATCTTCTGAACTCGCAAAAGCTCGTGGGAATTTTCCGAATTTCAAGGGAAGCAAATGGGAAAAGCGTGGCTATGCACACCTACGCAATGCGACGGTGACGACCATTGCTCCGACCGGCACGACCGCCATGATTGCAAATTGCTCGTCTGGTATTGAACCGATTTTTGCACTTGCGTTTGTCCGCAAAAATATTTTGGACTTTGGAGAAGACGAATATTTGGAAGTCAATCCCGTGCTCGAAGAAATCGCCAAAGATCATTGGTTCTATTCCAAAGAACTCATGAAACAAGTTGCAGAAACCGGAGGCCTGCATAGCATTCAGGGTGTTCCATCGGAGTTCCAGGAATTATTTGTCACGGCACACGATATCGAGTACCGCTGGCACATTTTGATTCAAGCGGCATTCCAACAATCTGTGGATAATGCGGTAAGCAAAACCATTAATATGCCGAATTCAGCTACCAAACAAGATGTGGCGGATGCATACATGATGGCATTTGATACAAATTGCAAAGGCGTCACGATTTATCGGGACGGCTCTCGAAGTCAACAAGTCCTCAATCGAACTCATTCTTAAATAAGGGTCACAAAGGAGATATGTCCGATCACGAACTCACGCAAGTCGAACGCGAAGCTATTATGGAAACGGTGGAACCGAAACTTACCGATGCCGCACTTGCGGTGGTACGCAAACGTCACCTGCGTCACGATGAACAAGGCAATATTACCGAAACACCGCAGCAAATGTTTTTGCGTGTTGCAGAACATATGGCGAAAGCAGATTTGTTGTACGATGAAAACGCAGACTTGGTCGGAACAACGCAGACGTTTTATGAAATGATGGGCAGAATGGAGTTCTTGCCCGGGTCCCGTATTTTGTACGAGGCAGGCACGCATCACAACGGTGCACTCGCATCATGTTTTGTACTTCCGGTC
>CAZOCX010000105.1:0-540 GCA_964578475.1 uncultured Gammaproteobacteria bacterium
TGAAATTTGTCACGCATTACAGGGAACAGCCGATTCTAAAGCGCTCCATCAACATACCATCCAACGAAAGACCCATGGATTTTTTCTATGGTATCACCATGGGAAAATGGAAATTGAAGATCGGCCACGAACGTTTCGTTTGCTTCTACAACAATTAACATTCCGCTCCGAAGATCGAAAAGCATCGACCGACAGCATTCATGGAATGATCGGATGTCGTGGAAAGGTCCGAGGGACAGTCGTAGTCATGCACGGAGAAAAAGATCTCCAGAAAAATACACACGGAAAAATTTTATGTTCGATCACCACTAACCCGGACTATTTACTTGCCATGCACAAAGCCACCGCCATTGTCACCGACGATGGCGGTATTACGTGTCATGCAGCCATTGTCGCGCGCGAAATGAAAAAACCGTGCATTGTCGGAACGCACGTTGCAACGCAAATTCTCAATGATGGTGATCTGATCGAAGTCGATGCTGACCACGGGATTGTCCGAAAACTGTAGCTGCGAGATCCGATCCCACGTAAAGATGGATC
>CAZOCX010000105.1:550-2926 GCA_964578475.1 uncultured Gammaproteobacteria bacterium
ATAGAGGAACAACAGCATTGATGGAGCTGACACTCCGGAGCTGCAGGAAGAACCGTCGTGTGATGCGACGCACTAGAACCTGTCGGGTGTTCCCGTGATCGAACACGAATACAATAGTATTCACCGAGCTTCATCGGGCAACTGATGAAGGAATCAAGGTGGCACCGCGACAACCCTCGCCCTTGAATCATGATAGGTTCAATTTACGCGAGGTTTTTATGAATCCTTTAAAACTTTCTTCGCGCATTCAGCGTCTCACGCCCTCTCCCACGCATGGCTTAGACGCCCGCGTGAAAGAACTTCAACGACAAGGCATTGATATCGTCAATTTATCGATTGGCGAACCGTATCAAACTACTCCCACAAAAATTCGAGACGCCGGGATCGCTGCAATCCAACAAGGATTCACGCACTACACTCCTATCGCGGGGATTTTAGAACTGCGAGAAGCGATTGCGCAGAAGTTATGGAAGGAAAACCACGTAAAGTATGAAGTGTCCGAAATCGTCGTGGGCGTTGGCACGAAGCAATTGCTTGCGACGGCATTTCAAGTTCTCTGTAACCCCGGAGTAGAGGTATTAGTTCCCACTCCCACTTGGCCGACATACATCGAACAAATCAAACTTGCGGATGCGGTTCCTGTGTGTGTCGCGTTGGATCCACCGTTTCGATTAACGCTTGAGGATCTTCAACATGCGAAAACTTCCCGCACCGTGGGCATGTTATTGAACAGCCCATCGAATCCCACTGGTGCGGTGATTGATCCGCAGGAACTCGAACGCATCGCCCAATGGGCTTGTGACCAGAATCTCTTTATTGTCACGGATGAAATTTACGAAAAACTTCTTTACCGTTCCGAACACTGCGCAATTGCGTCCTGCTCTCCGGAAGTCCGAGAACGCACGATCACGATCAATGGCGTATCGAAATCGCACGCCATGACAGGTTGGCGTGTGGGGTATGCTGCTGGCCCCGCCCACATCATGCGAGGATTTAGTGATTTTTCGAGTCAAATCACATCCGGAACATCGGGAATCAGTCAAAAAGCTGCACTCGCTGCGATGACATCCGACGATTCGTTTGTTGCATCACTTCGCAACGAACTTCAAACTGCGCGAGATTACGTCTGTTCCGAGCTTTCGAAAGTTCCAGGATTGCGCGTGGTTGAGCCCGATGGCGCCATGTTTGTGATGCTCGGAGTTCAAGAACTTTTCACTTCCGCAATCCATACATCATTGGAATGGGCCGAGCAGCTTCTCTCGAATGCACGCGTTGCCGTGGTCCCATGTGAAGCATTTCATGCGCCAGGATTTGTCCGAATGAGTTTAGGTGTTCCATTCCCCATCTTGCAGGAAGGTATTCGTCGTATTCAACAATTCATTCAACACGAATGATGCGCGCTATCCCTCGAGTCATGTTTTCACAACATCCCGACCATGCCAGCATCCCGTACTGGCACGATCAAGCATTGATTCGCACGCTTGATGAATTAACCGAGTGCTATCACATGTTCTCGGAATTCGGTGCAGAAGAAATGATGTGGGACTGGGAAGGCAAATGGGTGGATGAATCCGTGGTCGAACGATTGCTGTCCTCGCACCCAGAATTTTTTAAAACACGTCCGTTAGGCAAAGAATTATTTTTAACATTTCGTGTACCCAATCCGAGTATTGAATCCGGATATCGATTGGGTCGTGCATTCATGGCCATGTTGTCTGCGCAACACTTGGCCCAAGAACACCACATGGCCTCTCCGCTGTTTGAGGTAATTCTCCCCATGGCCGAACGTGCTTCAGAAATGATTCAGCTTCAACAATTTTTCATGAATCTTGCAACGGCATCGCAAGCATCGTTTGCAAGCAATAATGTGCAGGCTCAACCCATTGAAATTATTCCCACCTTTGAACGTGTGCAAACATTACTGGATTCTCGGCATATTCTCGAGGAATATGTGGCACTGTACCAAGCCACCTATCACCAAACGCCCACATACTTGCGTCCGTTTTGTGCGCGCTCGGATCCTGCATTGAATTCCGGTATTGTTCCCACCACCTTTGCGATCAAATGGGCGCTTTCGGAGTATCAAAAATTCAGTCGAGATTCCGGAATTCCCACGTTTCCAATTCTTGCTCCGGGAAGTCTACCCTTTCGTGGTGGACTCACGCCGGAAACTGCTTTGGCGTTTTTAAACGAATTTCAAGGAATCCGAACGCTCGTGATCCAATCCGCATTTCGATACGATTATCCGAAAAATCAGGCGACGAATGCGATTCGCGATATTTGCAATCAAATTAAAAACGCGGGCGCGCCCGAAATTTCTGACGCAGTGCGCACAGAAATCGATCAAATGATTCCGTGGTTTGAACATCCGTATCG
>CAZOCX010000106.1:0-2908 GCA_964578475.1 uncultured Gammaproteobacteria bacterium
TCCTGCCGCACGGAAAATCCCATGATCCCATTCGCACGCCATGACGATACTGCTCTTCTAGAATGACTTTGCTGTCGGGTGTCAGAGCAATGATCATTGAGGAGCTACCTCCTTCCTTTACATAATATTCCGAAATAATCTTACCACTTGCAGTTAAACACGTATCTTTCCGAACATTAAAAAATGGATTTGCGAGAGCGCTTTCAGATGCTGTGATTTTCCAGGGCTCCATAATAATAGCCATTTATTTTGAATTTTCAGTAAATACGCAACACAGGATTCACACAACTACTTTATTTCTTCAAACTCCCCGACTTTTTTATTCTTGCGGGCATTGTCCCATTTGAGGTAGCGTCCGTTCATCGCAATGTACACACCTTCTGGCAACGTCTGCACAAACGCAAGTGCGCTTCCCAAGTTGAACAGCCCGTCAGAGCTTCCAAATTTATACGGAATCATCGCGCCTACTAATACGATGGTTTTTCCTTTGACACTTTTGGCGATGACACGCGCAGTTTCGACCATCGTGTCTGTCCCGTGGGTAATGAGAATGTGCTTTTCCGGAGTCTGCAAACAATTTTGTGCAATCGTTTCTCGGTCGGCATCCGACATCTCTAAACTATCGATCATCATTAACGTACGGATATCTACCGGAACACGCGAGCGTCCAAGTCGGAGTATCTCTGGAAGATGGGTATCCTTGAAAAACAAAGAACCATCAAGTTCATTGTATTCCTTATCGAACGTCCCGCCTGTGACAAAAATTCTGATGTTCATAACACTAGTTCATATTCTAATCAACCTCATCTATCATACTTCCTCATCCTCTTTGCGCCAAGCTGGATCAACGATGCAGAGAAATTTCAAATCTGTAGTCCCTGTATTTTGGATACACTGTTTGGTACTCGGCGGGATGTAAATTGCTTGACCCGAATGAACATCCGCAGACTCCTCACCGATCATCATCTTGCCCTCACCTTCCAACAAATAATAGACCTCGGAAGTTTTCAATTTGTGCAGATAAGATGTCTTGCCAGGTTTTACAATGGCATACGCAAGACTATAACGCAGTTGCAGCTCCTCCTTGTCCGGATGCAACAGTTCGCGAAGAATCGTATTATCTCCAGCGATGAACTCTTCGCAATGTTGTAAGTCTTTGATAAACATATTGAAATTTTTTATTGATCAAATCAGAGTAAAGGATTTGCGGTAGTTTGGCGACCATAGCGACCCGTTTCCGCGTATTTTTGCGAGGATGCAGAAGAGAGCAATAAAAAAATTCCTTTAACAATTTTCATGCCTGAATAAATTCGGATCGGACTTTTACTAATATTAGAAATTTCTAACGTTTCATAACTCTCTTCCTGTCCCGGTTGAATAAACGTGGAGCCCTGCAACACATTCAAACCAATACGCGCCAAGGATGTACGCGCATCCAGCATACAACACAGCGATTGACTAATGGACACCATCTCTTTCGTCTGACCAAGCAAAAAATCTCCAGGCTGCAGAATATATCCTGACGGATCCATCTCCACTTCATTATACACGACATCAGTTTGCTGGACATCGATCACATCGTAGTGTTTTGGAAGGAAAAGTTTCGTGTTCAACGTAAATGTATAGCTTCCCTCTTTAATCATCGCCTCGTTCAACGGCGTAATCTTGATGTCTCCTTGCTCGAGAAATTTCCGAATACCCTGATCCGATAGAACCATGAAGTTGTATAGAAAAAATGAGTAAACGCCGATCCACCATGACGTTTCTTTATTATGGAAAATCATTGGATAGCCTACAACTCCGGGCAGCCCGCCTGACAGGTCAAGCCCTCGCGGGCTCCCTGTCAGCGGATTGCTTTTCCGTAAAATGTCCATTCCTGTGATACAATAAATGTATTCATCCTTAAAAGGAGGGACATGAAATCATCAAAACTATTGCCGCAATTGCGGGGATGGAATCTCGCAATGGCATTGTTGCACGCGATCCAAGGCATCACAGTGCTCCTACTAAGCAATGACTTTGCGCTTCCTGTCACCACATCGTTCGTGGAATTTAATGTCAAGACGCGCATGCTCGAACCGTTGTTCCGCGAAATTGCATCGTTCCGCATTGGCCCCATGGTAGCGGCGTTTTTCTTTTTGTCGGCCTTCGCGCATCTTTTGCTTTCCCTCCCGATCATCTACAAATGGTATATCACAAACATCAAAAATAGCATCAACCCTGCGCGCTGGTTTGAATA
Organism: uncultured Gammaproteobacteria bacterium; assembly: GCA_964578475.1. Lineage (GTDB taxonomy): Bacteria > Patescibacteriota > Patescibacteriia > JACPL01 > CAZOCX01 > CAZOCX01. The sequence continues at coordinate 2,240 of CAZOCX010000106.1, forward strand.
TGCGTTCAGCTCCTCGCTAATGATGGTGGTGATTGTCATGTTGACCGGAATGTCAGATGCGGTGAGTCTCCTGCTCATCTTCTTTTTGAACATGGCAATGATTTTGTTTGGCTGGATGATGGAGTTGCATAATCAAAAAACAAAAATCGTAGACTGGACAGGATTTACATTTGGTAGCATCGCCGGAATCGTGCCATGGATTGCCGTGGCGTTGTATCTGTTCAACGCCGGTACTGGCAATCTGCAGCCACCGACATTCGTGTACTGGATCTTTTTCTCGATCTTCGTCTTTTCCAACGCATTTCCCCTCAACATGTTCCTGCAATACAAAAAAATCGGTCCCTGGCGGGATTATGTATATGGCGAACGCGCTTATTTGATCTTAAGCCTGGTCGCAAAATCCCTACTCGCCTGGCAAGTGTTCGCGGGAACATTACGACCGTTATAACGATTCGTTTCCCTCGAAAAATTCCCTCCAACAAGCCGATCATTTGGCTACCGCCCAAGCTCTTGTCCTCCTAATTCCCTTGGTGCTAGAGTAACATGCATCTGCGGTAGTTTTTGCCTTATTGTTAATATCGGATCCTATGCAAATTAACCCCCTCATTTATCGTGGTTATGACATTCGTGGGGAGGACGAAAAAGACCTATCCCCAGAGGTCATGAAAA
>CAZOCX010000107.1:0-2845 GCA_964578475.1 uncultured Gammaproteobacteria bacterium
AATGCGGATTTTCTATGGAGCCATTTTTCTGGGGAGAGAAAGGAAAAGATACCTGCCCGAATTGTGGTTTTAAGCATCCGTGCTGCGAGTGAAATTGTCATTGCGAAGCCGACATAACGTCGGCCTCACAATGACATCGATCGCATCCCCCCACATAGTCAATCGAACGTTTTTTTGATAGGCTCATTTTATGGAACGGAAATCACGCATCGCGCTATGGAGTTCAGCAATCGGAGTGGTGGTGATTGTTGTCGTAGGGTTGATCTGGTGGACAGGAAGAACACCGGACAGTCCCCAGACAAATCAATCCATCGATCTTGCTTCGGAATGGGTGCGAGGAAATCCAACTGGAAAAGTCGAAATTATTGAATACAGCGATTTTCAATGTCCAGCGTGTTTGAGTTTTGAACCGTATGTAAAGGATGTGGTAGAGAAATACGGACAAGACGTACGATTAGTGTACCGACATTTCCCCTTGCGCAAGCAACATCCCAATAGTGATTTAGCTGCACGCGCCAGTGAAGCCGCAGGAAAGCGAGGAAAGTTTTGGGAGATGCACGATCAATTGTTTGACAACCAGCCGACCTGGTCACCCCAATTCAACCCCAAAGATACATTCGTTGGGTATGCACGGGAGATTGGGTTAGACCCCGATGTGTTTGAAGATGATTTGAATGCCGAAGATGTGCGGAACGCAGTGAATCAAGACGCAGATCGCGGAAAGGAACTCGGCGTGAATTCCACGCCGACGTTTTACGTGAACGGAGAGCTTTTGCAAGTGCGGAAATACGAAGATTTAGAAAATCGGGTCAAGGAATTATTAGAAGCGCCCGCACCATAACATGGATGGAAGTCTCAAAAGTTTCAATGCCTCGTTGTATACGATGCTTGTTGTTAGTCTGATCGGTTTCATTGACGCGACCTATTTAACAATCGAACATTACCGCGGCGTGATTCCCGGATGTGCGTTTTTATCTGGTTGCGGGGAAGTGACCACGAGCAGTTTTGCAGTCATCGCGGGTATTCCTCTTGCTGTGTTGGGCATGGTGTTTTATGTAACCATGTTTTTTGGAGTGATCGCGTATCTGGATTCACGAAACACGCGGTTGTGGCATATTCTTTCCTTGGTGAGCACGATTGGTTTTTTCGGGACGCTCTATTTTGTCTACTTACAAGTATTCGTGATTCGTGCTATTTGCATTTATTGCATGGTATCCGCTGTCACTTCCACAACATTATTCGTGCTTTCCATGATCGTCCTGCATCGATTACAGGATAAGAAACTTTTTCAGGATCCAAACTCCACAAACAATCCGGAATCTCCGCATCTTCCGAGTGTTTAGTAATGTGGTAAGATAACCGTACCTATGAAACGTCTTCGGTTGACGATTGATGGAACGGTACAGGGTGTGGGTTTTCGGTGGGCGGCACAGCGTAAAGCCGCTATCTTGGGGATCGTAGGTGAGGTGCGTAATACACCGACTGGAAGCGTTGAAATCCAAGCCGAAGCAGAAGAGCCCATACTCCAAGAATTTCGAGATTGGTGCGGAGGGGGCACTCATGGTGCAGGGGTTGAAAAAATCGAGGAAACGTGGGAAGATATTTCAATTCCTTCGTTTTCGAGTTTTACGATTATTCGATAATGAATGTATGACCAAAAAAGTAGACTTGATTTTTACCCGTGACTTTTCCTTATGTGGAGATGATGTGTGGCATCGGTTACTTTCGCAGGAAGTGAAAAACATCTTTGGAAAAGGGTTAGATACGCAGATTGTTCGATACAATGGTCATGCCATGGAATTTTATCGCGTGACCGAGGATTTAAATGCGGTGCGGGATGCGGTGATTCAGCGCGAACCTACTGACGCATTGTTTTCTCTCGAGACGCGCGATCGTTTTTGTGAGCTGGTTTCCCAAACACGCGATCTTTTAAAACAGTTGGAAGGAACAGAAATTTTTGTACGCATGCAAGCGGTCCCGGAGATTTTAAAATTGTTTCGTGAGTTTTACCCGTACTTTATGCTGTCGGTGTTTTTGGTTTCCAAATGGAATGAGGATTTTACAAAACTTCATCCTACCGAGGCTCGAGCCATTATCGATCGATGGTATGAAGCGCGCGTGCGAACCGAAGGCACATTTGAATTGATTGATATGTTTTGGCGCAGGATCTTGCAGGAGAAACTGACACAACAAGGAATGGATCCGAAGTATTCTCGCCATATTCGGTTTGTAGAATTTCAAGAGCTGCTCCATGGACATCCATTACCCGAGGAGTCGGTGCTGCGAGAACGTGAAGAGAAACGGTACATTGTATTTCAAGATCATTTGTTTGTCGGAAAAGATTTTTCGATTTTTTTACAAGAAAACGGATATAGATACGACGATGGAACGTTGTCGGAAATCGTAAAAGAATTTTCTGGACAAGTTGCAAACAAGGGAGGCGTGGTGCGGGGTACGGTGCAGCGCGTGCTGAATATCGATGAAGTTCAACAGTTTCAAGAAGGAAAGATTTTAGTGACGCCGATGACCGATCCGCATTATGTGCCAGCGATGAAGAAAGCCGCTGCCATTGTCACGGATGAGGGTGGCATTACGTGTCATGCAGCGATCGTGTCGCGGGAGCTGAACGTGCCATGTGTCATTGGAACACGCGTGGCTTCCAAGCTCCTGAAGGATGGTATGCAGATTGAAGTGAATACGGACACCGGCATTATCACTATCCTCTGACGGGATTCGACCTCTGCTGAGATTCGACCTATGAAAACAGAACAACAGTTTGAATGTATTGCAATTGACGTGGGCGGTGTGTTCCAGCACATGGAAGCATACATTCGTGTGATTGGCG
>CAZOCX010000108.1:0-2815 GCA_964578475.1 uncultured Gammaproteobacteria bacterium
CTGATTTGATGGCAGGCTTGATGTTCTCGGGAGTATTCCGTTCCGACATCAAGCATCCAACGTATTTCAATAATGATCGACTCCTATTTTCTAAAGGCCATGCAGCGCCATTGTTTTATGCGCTGTGGGCCCTTGCTGGCGCGATTCCATCTCGCGAATTATTGACGTTGCGTCAATTTACGTCGCGTCTCGAGGGTCATCCGACCATGCGATTTCCGTATACGCTTGCAGCGACCGGGTCGCTTGGGCAAGGATTAGGGATTGGTGTGGGAATTGCCCTGAATGCTCAAAGATTAGAACATCTTCCATATCGGACGTACGTGTTATTGGGTGATAGTGAAATGGCAGAAGGGTCGGTATGGGAAGCCATTCAATGGGCAGGGTTTCGTGGTCTAGGCCAACTGGTTGCGATTGTAGATTTCAATCGAATGGGACAACGCGGTGAAACCATGTGGGGTCATGATGTCAACGCATTACGCGATCGCGTGAAAGCATTTGGCTGGCATGTCATCACCATCGATGGTCACAACATGCGCGAAGTTATTTCAGCATACGAGGCGGCATTACGCATCAAGCTTCAACCCGTTATGATTATTGCTCGCACGTTTAAGGGCAAGGGCGTGAGTTTTATGGAGAATCAAGATGCGTGGCATGGGAAAGCATTGAAGCCCGACGAATTGGAACGCGCACTTTCGGAATTGGGACCTGTGAAGCTTTCATTGCGTGGAAAAATGGCAAAACCATTGAATGTAAAACCACAACGCAAAGCACCATCACCTCATCCTTTGTTGGATGGCGCTGTTCCTTTGTTGGGAGAACCCATTGCACCGCGAGCTGTGTATGGTGAAACGCTTGCGCAGATGTCGGAGAAGATTCCAAATATTGTGGTTTTGGATGCAGAAGTGAGCAACTCTACGTATGCAAATGGATTTCAAGCTGTTTACCCGAAGCAGTTTTTTGAAATGTATATTGCGGAGCAGAATATGGTGAGTGTTGCATCCGGGCTTGCGACGTGCGGAAAGATTCCATTTGTTTCGTCATTTGCGGCGTTTTTAACACGCGCATTTGACCAGTTTCGCATGGCTTCTTATTCCGAAACGAATCTTAAGGTCATTGGAACGCATTGTGGGGTTGCAATTGGAGAGGATGGCCCTTCGCAAATGGGGCTCGAGGATATCGCCATGTTTCGAAGCTTGGGAAGTATCGTATTGCACCCGTGTGATGCTGTTTCCGCGAAACGATTGATTGCATCCGCAGGAATATACCAAGGCATGGCGTACATACGGTTAACGCGAAATGCATTGCCGGTGATTTACCGTGCACGTGATCGATTCCGAATAGGTGGAAGCATGGTGTTACGAAAAAGCGCAAACGATGTTGCGACTGTTGTGGGGTGCGGTGTGACAGTGCATGAAGCATTGGCTGCGTACGAGAAACTTCAGCGTCGCGGAATTTCGGTTCGCGTGATCGACGCGTATAGCATTGCGCCGCTGGATGTAAAAACATTGAAGCAGGCTTCTCGCGAAACACCGTTAATGTTGACGGTCGAGGATCATGGAGTGTCTGGTGGAATGGGAGAAGCTGTGCGGACAGCACTTCCAGAAAATTTGACGCCGATTGTTTCTCTTGCAGTTACCAAAACGCCGCGCAGTGGAACCGCGGAACAATTACTCGACTACGAAGGTATTTCCCGGTCTGCGATTGTGAAAGCAGTGACAGCGCATGTGCGCATGCGTGCACAGAACATACGCTCCGCGAAAAAGAATCGTTAGGAAAGATTTTTTTTGGAGTGGAGAATCCTGCGTAACCAGAACGATGCGATCACGACGATGACCGTGACCGTTACAGCGTATAGAAGTTGCGCCAGGATGTTGTCCTGATGATCGCCAAAGACCGTGATAAAAATATTTTTAATGGCATCGTTCCATGCCAAGGCCGCAACTACTCCAAATCCTCCGGTGATGAGTGTGGCGAATTTTTCACGGACCTCGTGACGGATTTCCTCGAAGTTACTTTCTTCTTTTTGGTTTTCTTGTTGTTCGCGCATACATCAAGGGTAACAAGCGGACTTTCTTCCGTCCAGCGGGTCCTGTCCCGGCTCGGTCTATTTCGTGTTCGTCTCCCGACATAACGTCGGGATCCTCACCCAAAATAGCCTTGCCGTGCCACCCGCTGTACGAGGATAAAGAAGGGACCGTCCCTTGGGGATAACGTAACCAGTCCGCGGGTGACACGGGGAGACTATTTTGCTCCGACGATCCCGACGTTACGTCGGGAAGGACAAAATGGTCGACTCGGGGCAGGACCCGCGGACTGGAAAAATAAAGGTGGACAAAAAACCCGGCCCGCGACGTGCGCTGCGAGAGTCGCGTACGTGCGGGCCTTGGATTGGTCGCCTTGGGCGACCTGGAGAGACGATGCATCACCGTCCTTTCGCGGCGGTCAGAAGACCGCCTTGATTACTACTCCCCAGAAAACGATGCAGACAGTCACGAGTCCCAGGATGACCCCTAGCCTTCCGAAATCGATCCTGGAACTGCTGGAACTGGAAGAGTTCTGCATACTGCCTCCCATCTGATTTGCGTGGGCGCCTGTCATGGGCGCCAATGCAAACCGGATGCTTTTCTTATATAAAAAATTCGCTATGTTGTCTAGTTTTCTGCAAAAATGCTCGATTTTTTCCAACATGGTACGATTTGTGTATGGAAGAGAACGAAATGCTGTCGCCGGAACACACAACAGAAGAAATTGTCTGTGCACAATGCGGATTTTCTATGGAGCCATTTTTCTGGGGAGAGAAAGGAAAAGATACCTG
>CAZOCX010000109.1:0-2799 GCA_964578475.1 uncultured Gammaproteobacteria bacterium
ATATTGCAACGGGTCCACAGGAATACCATCTTTATAGAGTGCAAAATGAAGGTGAGATCCTGTTGTCAGATACCCTGCGCCGGCGGTTCCCGGAATACCACCAACTGCGCCAATAACATCTCCCTGCTTTACCTCATCCCCTACCGAAACATACAGCGCATTCGGGTGACCGTAGAGAGTTGAATAGCCATTGCCGTGGTCAATGATCAAAAACGCAAATGATAACCCGCTGAAATGCGCTGCGGATACGACTCCAGAGTTTGCGGCATAGATTGGATCCCCCTGCTCTCCATCAATATCTAATGCCGCATGATTAAAGTAGCGTCGGAATACATAACTGGGATCATTAAAGTACGTTGTAATCGTTCTGCCATCAACTGGCCACACCCATTCTGTAGAAGCGACAACGCCCTTTCCACCTTTTCTTTGCTTCCGTTGTTGTTCTAAGCGACTAATTTCGCTGTTGACAGAAGACTGCTCTTTCTTTAACTCGCCAATCAAGCGCTGAAAGGTCGCCTCATCTTCTTCCGTCTGGGTGAGCAGAGTTTCTTTGGTGTCCTGTTCGTAAACAAGATTCGATTGTGCACGCTGAAGATCTGTGCGTTTATCTGACAATTCCGTTTGCTTATCCGACAAATTCTGATGCTGCTCATCCATTGCCTGTTTTAGCGCTTGCAATGTATCGAGTCCATCTTTGGTTTCATCCTGAATCGTGCGGTTGTACTCCATTTTCGAAAAGAATTCCGAAAACGATGTGGTCGACATGACCACTTCTAATGGCGACGTTTGCTCCAAAATATACGCACGGGCTAACGTCGAGGACAAATGCTCTTTGGATGTTGAGATTTCAGCTTTTTTTTGTTCAATATCTGCTTCTAAACCCTGGATTTCTAATTCGACAAGTTCAATCTCTGTATTCTTTTGATTAATTTCGATTTGTTTTGTCTCGATGGTGTCATCCAAATCCGCGATTTGATTCTTCAGCGAGTCCGCTTCTTTCTGTCGTTCACGAATCGCTTGCTCGTAGCTATCGGCTTGATTCTTTAAGTCTTCGATTTCCTTTTGTTTTTCTTGAATCCGTTGATCAATTTCCGAACCCAACACCGAGTGAACAAGTTGTAATTCCCCGATACGCGAAAAACCTGGGTAAAATGCAACCCAAGCAATAACGAGCATCGTAATGAAACCTCGAACCATCCTAAGCATGGATCGTTAGTATATCATGTTTGGGATAGTGCTGAAATAGCGCGATCGATTCTTGCGAAGCTTCGCGATTTTCCTAACAGACTTAAACACTCAAATGGTGTTGGAGAATACTGCTGACCCGTAATCGCATAACGCAACGGGAACAGCACTTCCCCATTCGTCTTTTGTGCGCTCTGGATTTCTGCGATCGACGCAGTTTGCAACGCTTCGGCGTTCCAAGGCTCGGGAACGGTCTCTAAAAAATCTCGTGACCATTGTAAGGCAGCGATCGTGGCTTCTGGTGTAGCTTGTTTCCAAAGAATTTTCGTTACATCAAGGGGGACATCTTCGACAAAGAAAAATTGTGTCGACTCCCCTACATCGCACAGCCGTTCTAGTCGCTGAACTTCTAGTTGCATCACTTCAGAGAGTTTTTCCTTACTCATTTGCTGGCCTGTCGGAAGTTTCCAGGATGGACCATCACCGATCAACAATTTTTTTTCAATCAGAAACGGCAACGCGTGATTGACGAGTTCAGCAGAGGGTAATTTACGCAAATACGTAGCATTGACGCTTCGTAATTTTTTGAGATCAAATACTGCCGCCGACTTATGGACATTGCCAAAATCAAACACGCGAATCAGATCTTCCATCGAAAAACATTCTTGTGTTGTCTTCGGATTCCATCCTAAGAGAGCAATGAAATTTACCACCGCTTCCGGCAAATACCCTTCTTTGCGATAGGTGGAAAGCCACACATATTCCCCGTCGCTGCGTTTACTCATTTTTTGTCGTTTTGTATTGAGCACCATCGGAAGATGCGCAAATTCTGGCACTGGAAGATCTAATGCGCGAAGTAAAAACACATGTTTGGGAGTACTGGGCAGCCACTCTTCCCCACGAATCACGTGTGTGATCTTCATCAAATAATCATCCAACACACTTGCCAAATGATAGGTGGGAAAATTGTCGGATTTGAGGAGCACTTGATCATCCAGATCCTTAAAGTTAAATGTAATATCACCTCGGATAAGGTCATGAACAACAAGACTTCCGGAGGTGGGAAATTTTAGCCGCAATACAGAAGCCTCTCCACTTCCCCGTCTTTGCTCTGATTCCTGAATCGGAATACTCCGACAACGACCATCATATTTTGGTGCGAGTTTATGAGCTTGCTGATCTTCCCGCATGTGTTGCAGAGTTTCGGGGGTACAAAAACACCAATACGCTGCTTGACGCTTCAATAGCTCATCAATGAAGGGCTGATAGAGTTCACGTCGTTCGGATTGTCGATAAGGACCATGCGCCCCACCTAACAACGGACTTTCTGTAAAACGAATCCCGAGCCATGCCATCCCCTCTTCAATTTCCGATTCTGCACCCGCAACATAACGAGAACGATCCGTATCTTCGATTCTTAAAATCAAATCTCCGCTGTGCTGTTGAGCAAATAAATACGAAAATAGAGCTGTTCGTGCTCCCCCAATATGGAGTTGACCAGTTGGCGATGGCGCAAATCGTGTCCGCACGCGCGTAGTGGGATTGGAATTCAGATGCATAGTTGTTGTCATTATTGCGGATTACGGAAGATTGTCAACATTATCCACTCTTTTT
>CAZOCX010000110.1:0-2797 GCA_964578475.1 uncultured Gammaproteobacteria bacterium
CATAAACGAGAGATAGAACAAACGCCGTAAACGAAGATCCATTTTGACCCCAAAATGATTCTAGCTTATAGTGTATCATAACGATCTAGATTCGTAAGATTAATGTATGTCGGAATTTCATATCCAAGGCGCGGCGAAACTTTCTGGAACGTTCTCGATTACTGGTGCGAAAAATGCCACGACGCCGATTTTATGTGCCGCAATGCTTGTTCCAGGAACAGTGGTATTACAGAATGTTCCGGATATTTTGGATGTCGCGCGTTTATCTACGATGCTGCGATCCATGGGAGCATCGGTCACACGTCATGGGCACTCATTAACCATCAAGGCATGGGATATCGATCCACGTACGTTGGATGTGAAGGCCGTTAAACGCATGCGTTCTTCGTCGCTGTTGATCAGTCCGCTGCTTGCAAGGTTCGGACAACTTGAAATTCCAGAACCTGGGGGATGCAATTTAGGAAAACGCCCGTTTGAAGCGCACTTGTACGCATTACAGGCTTTTGGAGTTGAAAGCACGATCCTGGAAGAAGGATATCGCTTTCACGCAGCCAATTTATCTCCAGCGGAATTGACCATGTCGGAATTGAGTCCGACTGCTACAGAAAATGCCATTGTCATGGCTGCATTACTTCCGGGTACGCCGACGCGGATTCATAATGCCGCATCCGAGCCGCATGTACAGGATTTGTGTCACTTCTTAGAAACTGCGGGTGTGAACATTGAAGGCATTGGTACGCACGAACTCGTGATTCATGGGGTGAAACAACTTCGGCGGGATGTCGAATACACGATTATTCCAGATCCCATTGAAACAGGATCCATGATTTGTTTAGCTGCGGCATCGCATGCGGAAATCACTCTCGAACATGCAGCGCCTCTTTCTTTAATGCGCATGGAAATGCAGAAGTTTCATGAACTCGGTGTGCGGTGGGAGGAAGTTCCTGACATGGATCACGGGTGGTATACATCGCAACATTTGCGCATTCTTCCGTCGAAATTAACTGCTGTGTATAAAGTGCATTCCATGCCGCATCCCGGATTCCCGAGCGACCTGTTGCCACCCTTTGCAACACTCGCGACGCAAGCGGAAGGGAAAACGCTGATTCATGAATGGATGTACGAAGATCGACAAAAATACTTGGGCGAATTATCTCGTATGGGAGCACAGATTGAAATCCTCGACCCACACCGCGCAATCATTACAGGGCCGACCCTGTTAACCGGACAATCCATCACGAGTTTTGATATTCGCGCTGGTGCAACGCTAGTCATTGCAGCGCTGATTGCAAAAGGAGAAAGCCGTATTGCCAACATCGAGTTACTGGATCGCGGGTACGAAGCATTTGATCAACGACTGCGGGCCCTTGGCGCACAGATTACACGTAAATCATGAAACACGATCATCCATCACCGAAAACCGTCCCACTCCAGATTTTTGGAGTTGTTGCGCTATTGATGTTTTTGTTTGGCTCCGCACTTGGCGCGTTGGTTGCTGAAAGTTATATTCAACCCTCGAATCCTACAGCCACCGCAGGGACCTTTGATGCCTCGCAGCTACAAGAATTGTATACAACGATTCAGGACCAGTTTGTTGGAACACTCCCGGATTCTCTGCAATTGGAGTACGGCGCCGCACATGGGATGGTTCGTGCACTTGGAGATCCGCATTCCATGTTTTTCAACCCCGAGGAGGCCAAAGCATTCCAAGATACGCTTTCGGGTACGTTCGAGGGAATCGGCGCTGAAATGGGTGTCGATGATAAGGGATTTCTCGTAATCATCGCTCCTCTTCCGGGGCTGCCTGCAGAGAAAGCTGGGGTCCTCGCTGGGGATCGTATTCTGTCGATTGACGACCACGACACCGCAGAATTAACCGTGGACGAGGCTGTTGGTTTGATTCGGGGAGAAAAGGGAACATCCGTGAAGCTGACGATTGGGCGTGGGGACGATTCAGAAGTCCTAGAAATTTTCGTGACGCGCGATCGCATTAAGACAGATAGTGTTCGTTTTTCTACAGAAGAACGGAATGGGAAAAAAATTGGAATGTTGAATGTTATTCGTTTTTACGATGATACATCTGGATTGGTCGAAGATGCTGTACAAGAATTTTTACTCCAAGATGTGGATGGTGTGATTCTGGATTTGCGCAATGATCCGGGAGGTTTACTTTCTGCTGCCATTGATGTTGCTGGTCATTTTGTGGGTAAACAACCGGTTGTTCTCGAAGAATCAACCAAAGGCGTACGTGTTTCTCATTCTTCTACAATTTCCCAGTCACTTGTAGGAATTCCTGTAGTGGTGTTAGTAAACGAGGGGTCTGCATCGGCATCAGAAATTCTTGCGGGCGCGATTCAAGATTATCATGTCGGCACGCTTGTCGGCACACGCACGTTTGGAAAAGGATCTGTCCAAGATGTTATGTCATTGGACGATGGTTCAGTGCTGAAATTGACGATCGCACGGTGGCTGACTCCACTCGGACGTTCGATTGAAAACGATGGTATTACACCTGATGAAACCATTGAGATTACGGATGAAGATGCTGCTGCAGATCGGGATCCGCAATTAGATCGTGCGTTCCAAATATTAGCGCCGTGAGGCCAAAATTCGCGAGCTGTCAAGAATTCGACATCGAGCCAAGCCCGATGTCTTGAATTCTTGACCCTTCGGGCTCGTCCTTCAATAAATTTGCTCTCTCACCGTATTACCAATACGGCTCGGTCGCAAATTTATCTCCAAAACTTCGCATCTCATCGAATTTTGGCCTCACGGGCCGTGATCGCTCTTGAAATTG
>CAZOCX010000111.1:0-2749 GCA_964578475.1 uncultured Gammaproteobacteria bacterium
CAAGTGCGGAGGATTCCAATCCAGCACATGAATCGAGTGAATTGTAACTTCACGCGGCTCGAGCGAGACAGTCTCACCACGTCGCGCTTTTTTATAGAGTGCTTCGCCGCCTCGCTTCAGTGCAGAAAAGATCGGTGGCGTTTGTTGAATCGTTCCGATGAACCGCTGGAGTGTTTCTTGGATTTGGTCGAAAGTAATCTGGGAGGTGGTTTCTGCATTCGGGTGCACCGTGATCGTACCTTCCGCATCATCAGTGGTGCTCGTTGCCCCAAGCGTGATTTCGGCATCGTAGCCTTTTTGTTGTCCCATGATTTCTGCCTGATGCTTGGTTGCGGAGCGGCCGATCAATACCACAAGAACACCCGACGCCATAGGGTCGAGCGTGCCTGCATGTCCGACGCGTCGGATTCCCGTCGCCCGTCGCACCGCATCCACCACATCATGCGACGTCACGCCACTGGGCTTGTTGATTGCAATGATGTCGCCATCGTTTAACATAAACTTTTTTCCCCTTTTAAGCGCGGATTTTTTTGCTTCAGTCCGCAGGTGACACGGGGAGGCCATTTATGGGTGAGGACCTTTATCGGGACGAACCCGAAATGGCCGACCCGGGGCAGGAGACTGCGGACGTATAGTAAAGAAAAATCCGTCCAACTACACTTCTATCACCACCGGCATGATCATGGGTCGACGTTGGGTTTTGTTAAATAAGAATTGACCGATGTGATCGCGGAGCCGATTCCGCAAGTAACTTTCATTCACGGCCATATTAGGGTTTTTATCCTCGTTCAAAATCTTCATGACTTCTTTGATGGTTTCATCAATCAAGCCTTGCGAATTTTTGATATACACAAAACCGCGCGAGATAATGTCAGGCTCCCCAATCGGTTTTCCGGTTTTTTCGTCCACGGTTGCAATCACGATCACCATGCCCTCGTCAGCAAGTTGCTTTCGATCGCGCAATACCACGTGCGATACATCGCCTACGCCCAATCCGTCTACGAATACATGATCCGTCGGGACGCGATTTGGTGTGAGGACTGCCTCATGATTTTTAATCTCGATAATTTGACCATTGGCAGTGACGAATACATGTTCCGAATCCCATCCCAACATCTTTGCTACATCTTCTGCGGCACGCAACATGTAATGTTCGCCCATCGCCGGTGCAATGTATTTGGGGTGTACTAAATTGTAAAGCAATTTCACATCTTCTGCACGCATGTGACCACCCGCGTGAATATCCATCATGGCATAGTGAAAAACTTTTGCTCCGGCTTTCAGTAATCCGTCACGCAGTTTTGTAACTGTGCGCTCGTTTCCGGGAATAACCGAGGACGAGAAAATCACGGAGTCCCCGCGCTCAATACCAAAGAATCGATGCTCGCCGGTTACCATGCGCATGAGCATGGCATTGTCTTCGCCTTGCGCGCCCGTACCCATGATGACTAATCGGTTAGCCGGAAGTTTACGCGCAACTTCTGGAGAAACAATGATTTTAGGATCGAGATCAAGATAATGTAATGCGTGCGCAATTTCTACATTCGATTTCATGCTGAATCCTTGCAGCACAACCTTGCGGTCGAATTCTTTTGCGAGCCAGAGAATCTGCTGCACACGCGAAAGCAGTGAAGAAAATGTCGCTGCGATGATGCGACCCTTGGCGTTTCGAAAAATTTCTTGCAGATCTTTCTGCACCGAAGACTCGGATGCTTGTTGTCCCGGAAGCGCCACATTCGTAGAATCAGAAATCAATAAGGTCACACCCTCGCGTCCGATTTCGGCGATTCTCCCCAAATCTGCTGGCGGATCAATCACGGGCGTGAAGTCAATTTTCATATCACCAGTATGCATCACACTGCCCTCGGGCGATCGCACGACGACACCCACACAATCTGGAATGTTATGATTCACACGGAAAAATTCCGCGCGTAATTCCCCCAAACGCACGGCTTGATCGGGATTAATGACTTTGGTTGTGACTTTTCCGTATTGGTGTTCGAAATCTTGCTGACGTTTTTGAATGATCGCGCATGTTAGCTTGGTTCCGAGGACCGGCGGGAAATGCAATTTTGGAATCAAATGCGGAATTGCACCAATGTGATCGTAATGTCCGTGCGTAATAATAACTGCGCGGACGTGGTCTTCTTTGCCTTTCAAATACGAAATATTCGGAATGACATAGTCGATTCCGGGCATGTCTTCTTCGGGGAAGTGTAAACCGCAATCAATCAACACAATGTCGTTGTTGTATTCGACGAGTGTCATGTTGCGTCCTACTTCTTCGGCTCCACCTAACACAATGACACGCATGGTGTCTTTTTTTAGCGGAGGAATTTTAGTCCCATCTTTTAGATAGGGACGAATCGGCGGACGTCGTGTGTTTCGACGTCGTTGAAAGTGTCGCTTACTTAAGCGGGAAGGCGCATACGTGTTTCCACTGGATGCGGCCTTCGGAATCGGTCGTTCTGCCATGATCAAAGAATGGTTAAGATGTTAATGAATAAATTGTTTGCGAAAGCCAAATGCTTGTCGCGTTAGAATACATGTATTGTGACACAATCCCTTGCAAGAATACAATCACGTGGGAATTGTGTGCGTTCGTGCATGAAAAAGGGCGGGAGGACGGGTAGGACATCCCCCCTGTATCGTTTGTTGTGCGGAACAGTCCTCTTCTACCTACTAGCATCGGTCGTGATTTTAACCCGCGTTACGGGTTTGTCCGCGGTCGACACTTAGAAGAGGTGTG
>CAZOCX010000112.1:0-2674 GCA_964578475.1 uncultured Gammaproteobacteria bacterium
GGAATCTGGGTGGAACCTCCGCTATGCGGACCCAGGATGATTCATCATTCTGGTTATTTTATATGGACGATCAACACAACGATCACTTATATCAGATTCGCCACACATGCGCACATGTTCTTGCACGAAGCATGCTCAAGCTTTTTCCTGGCACGAAACTTGCCATTGGTCCAGCCATTGAAGATGGATTTTATCAGGACTTTGAACCGCCGCGACCCATCACGGATAAGGATCTTCCACGGATTGAACAAGAGATGCGGAAATTCTTAGCTGCTGGTCACACGATGTCCGGTAGAAAAGCATCTGTCGAACAAGCGCGGAAATCGCAAAAAATCCACACCTATAAACTCGAGATCATCGATGATCTCGAACGCGAAGGCAAAGACATCACACTCTACACGCTCGATGACTTTGTCGATCTCTGTCGCGGCGGCCACGTGGAAAATACCAACGAAATCAATCCCAATGCCATGAAGCTCGCAAAAGTTGCGGGCGCATATTGGCGTGGAGATGAAACAAAACCCATGCTAACGCGGATTTATGGGTATGCATTTGAAAAACCCGAGGAACTGGAAGCATACGTAAAAATGCTTGAGGAAGCAGAAAAACGTGACCACAGAAAACTCGGGAAAGAGCTGGATCTCTTTGTATTTTCCGATGTTGTGGGCAAAGGTCTTCCGTTATGGACCGAACGAGGTGCGATTGTAAAGCGAGAGTTAGAACGGTTTATTATCGATGAGGAAATCCGCAGGGGTTATAAGCACGTCATCACACCGGATCTAGCAAAAATCGATTTGTACAAAAAATCCGGGCACTATCCATATTACAAAGATTCGATGTATCCACCCATGAAGGTGGATCAGGAAGAATTGATTTTGCGGCCGATGTCGTGCCCCCACCACTTCGAACTGTTTTTAAGCAAATTGCGGAGTTATAAAGAATTGCCAATGCGCATTGCCGAGCTCGAGAAGCTTTATCGGTATGAGCAATCCGGAGAACTCACCGGCCTAATTCGATTGCGGAGCTTTTGTTTATCCGATGCGCATATTATTTGCAAAGACGCAGAACAGGCTGGCATGGAGATCAGCGGTGCATTGGATTTGATTGAATATGTTGCGTCGCTTTTCGGATTCAAATTGGGTGAACATTATTCGTATCGATTATCGTTAGGGGACAGAAACGAAAAAATCAAATATTACAAGGACGACCACGCATGGGACGAGGCAGAAGATGTACTGCGCAAAACGCTTCAATCACGAAACTCCGAATTTGTGGAAGCGAACAACGAAGCCGCGTTTTACGGTCCGAAAATTGACGTGCAGATGAAAAACGTCCGCGGTAAGGAAGACACGGCGTTTACCGTACAATACGACTTTGTCATGCCGAAACGATTTCACTTGAATTACATCGACGAAAATGGTCAAGAAAAAGAGGCGGTTGTCGTACACCGGTCCTCCATCGGAGCAGTCGAACGAACCATTGCGTTTTTACTGGAATATACCAGCGGAAATCTGCCATTGTGGCTGTCTCCTGTGCAAGTTGTCATTGCACCGGTTTCGGATGCGCATCAAGAAAACGCAATGAAGCTCGCAGCGCGTTTCCGAGAAGCGGGAATTCGTGCAGATGTAGATGAAAGCAGTGAGACGGTTGGTCGGAAAGTTCGCAATGCAGTGAAACTCAAAACACCGTACATGATTGTGTACGGAGATAAGGAACAATCATCGGATCAGTTGATGGTGCGTGTGCGCGGCGTTGAGGAACAGCGGCAGCAGTCGGTCGACGAATTTATGACGCAATGCAAACAACGGATCGCGGAACGGAGTAGAGAGTTGTAGCATTGGCTCTTGCCAGAGGGATATCCGCCCAAGGCGGATTGCCTCTTTACAAACATTAATGTTGGCAAAAAATCGAGGCGGCAGGGTCTCCCGTAGGATTCCCCGCCGCCCGTGTGATCGTTGTCGCGCCCTAGCCGAGCAGGCGCTTCAACATCGCATGAAGTTCGGGCATTCTGACGGGCTTTGGGAGCCCGTCGTCAAACAAAATCCGATCGAGGGGCTCGTTGAGCAGCGCGTCGGAGATCATGACGAGCTTTGCTGTCGCACGTGTGCAAAGCCGTCCCCCTCGGATCTCCGCGGCTACCTCCTTGCCCGTTCGACCATCTCCGAGATCGTTGTCGATCGTGACCAGGTCATAGGGGCAGAGGTTCAGAGCTCCGACTGCGTCCCGATAGTTCCTCGCACCTTCGACGACCCATTCAGCCGAGTAGGCTTGAACGAGCATCTGCAGGATCTGAAGAACATTCGCCCGGTCCTCGACGATGAGGACCCGTTTTGCCTCTGACATTTTTTCGCCTCCCGGCAATGGCGCGCCGTTTCACGGGCGCACCGGTATCCGCCTCCTGCCGTTTGGAGGCGATTCGACGTGTTTATAACACAAATCCCCCTCTACTGTCAATGGTTGCGATGTGGTACGGGATTCAATCCCGTACGAGGTTGAATCCCGTTAGTATTCGACGTAGGATGGTTGTATGCAAAAACCGAAACTCGTCGTCATCACTGGGCCAACAGCATCTGGAAAAACATCCTTAGCCCAAGCCCTTGCAAAAGAATTCCAAGGCCTGATTCTCACAGCGGACTCGCGACAGGTGTATCGTGGGATGGATATCGGGACTTCC
>CAZOCX010000113.1:0-2609 GCA_964578475.1 uncultured Gammaproteobacteria bacterium
CGAATGTTGTGGCTATCACCACCGGTACCATTGGATCCAACGATGCAACAGTTCTCGACTTCGTAGACTTTGATGTTTCTGCTGATGGCCTCGTCGTCTTTGCGTCGGACGGAGCAGGAGATCAAATCAGCATCACAGCACCTGCTGCGGACTTTCAGGCCTTGGTTGTGGATGCAGCGACCAGTGCGAATGCTGCAACCGATGGTGTCATCGACTTGAACCTTGCGACTGTTACCGATGGATTTGAAGGTATCAACATTGACTTCAATGTCAGTGATGATGCCGGAATCGATACGGTCAGGGGTATGTACTTAAACGTCGATAACAATGCCACCACTGCCGACGATGTGGTTTATGGTGCCTACATCGAGAACGAGGACGGTGTAGCTACAGCGGATGCGTTGATCTACCTCGACAACTCGGATACGGACACGGCGGTCACCGATGGCATCTTCATTAACGATGATGGGGGTGCCATTACCGATGGTATTGATGTGTCGGATTCTGGCATTGTAAATGCGATTAATATCGGAACGAATGATCTTGTTGGCACTACCGGAACCATTACCTTTACCGACTTCACCGTTGGAGCAGACGGAAATGTGTCTATCCTTCCGGACTCTGCAGGCGATGCCTTAACCATCACCACAGCAGCAGCAGCCATTGAAGCCATCTCCATTGATGCCTTGACTGCCGAGAACACCGACACCGATGGAATCATTGACCTGGATGTTGCATCTCAAACTGGTGGTGCAGAAGGAGTCAATGTGAACTTCGATGTCGTGGATGATGCTGGAGCTGGAGAAGTCTACCAAGGCGTTTATGTGAACATGGATAACAATGCTACTACCGCTGACGATACCGTGTACGGTATCACAGTGGAAACCGAAGATGGTGTCGCTGTCTCGGATGCCTTCATTCTCCTCGATAACTCTGATACGAACACAGCAATGACGGATGGAATCTTGTTCAACGATGATGGTGGAACGATCGTCGATGCTATTGATGCAACAGATACGGGCATTACGAATGCCTTAAATGCCGGCGCTAACCCCATTGTGTGGGATACCATGCAAGCAACAGGTACAGCTGCTGGAACGATCACGTTCGAGGACACGTCTGGAAACGACATGATGACGATTGTGGATGATGGGGCAGACGGGACCATAACCTTTAGCTCCAAGATCCAAGGTGATGTCGCAGGCGGGAATGATATTGGTTCGACCAGTCGTGAGTGGAACAACCAATACATGGGTGATGATAATGGGATTGAGTTCGGTCTCGATCAAGATGTGAAGATCGTGTACGACGAAACAACCGATGATCGTCTTGAAATCGCCAATGGTGGAGGTGCTGGATCCCAGGCAGATCTCTGGATCGAAGATCGCTTGTCCTTGGGCCGCCAGACATTGACCATGTCAACAGGTGGCGCTGCAGCAGAAAACCTGACTCCAACCGCATCGTATGTCGAAGTCACGGGTCAGGATAACGCGGCAGATACCATTGGGATGGTCACGACGAGCGCAAAAGAAGGTGATCTTGTCATCATTACCAACCTCGACGCGACAGCTGTTGCCATCGACACAGCGGCTACAACCAAGCTCCTTAGTGGTGCGGATGTCTCGATAACCCAGTACGATGTCATCATGTTGATCTTTGATGGCACGAACTGGCTCCAGATGGCAGGAGTCACAGCCAACAGCTAGTCAAAGCTTTCCGCTCTCGAAACAGAGACGGAAAACAGATCGAAAACAGAGGGGTCCAGCGCGACCCCTCTGTTTGTCGTACGGTGCGTGTCGCCCGATTGAAAAGGGGTTGAACCCCCGCTGGGGTTCAACCCCGGGAGTAGTGGTATAATGAGACTCAAAAGAGTAATGATCCTGCTTATGTTTTTCGGACATTGGATTCGAAATCATAAAGTCATCACACTGGTTGGTAGTATTGTTGTATTAGGGGTGATTTTTGGGGGTGTGTGGTTTGCAAACCGAGAGCAGCCAACAGTTTCAGAATCCGAGGTTCCGTGGGTGATGTTTGATGGCAGTTCAAAGGGCATGAACTTCTCCTATCCTTCTACCGCCTCCATCAGCGCATTGTCCGCAGAGGATGAAGAGACCGGCATTTTTTTTCGTATCACACTGGATGATCCCCGTGCGCTGTTTTCGATCCGACGGGAAGACAGCCTGGGTGTTTTGAAGTTGACAGGTGGAACAATTTTAGATGCGCTCGTGGATTCGGTGAACCGACAATACCCGACTCGTTTTCCAGGTTATCAAAAAGAAAAATATGAAGAGCCAATCATTGCGAATGAAAAGGCTGCATTGTTTGAATTTACCTATGTAGGAACCGATCAGCTAACACGGATGAAGCAGCGACTGGTTATCATTGTTCGTGACAATGTAGCATATTTCATCTCCGGTCAGACAGAAGCTGCTCAATTTGATCGTTTTGTACCAACGCTTGATAGGATCGTTCAGGGAATTCAGTTTGTAGAATTGTGAAAACGTCTAGAGCTCATCTCAAAAATAGCTTTATCGGCATTTCGGATGCCGTTTGTGCCGAAACGGCTGAAGAATGAGGAGGAATACCGAGGTATTTCGACGAGTTCTGAA
>CAZOCX010000114.1:0-2571 GCA_964578475.1 uncultured Gammaproteobacteria bacterium
TACACGCACAGAGTAGTCGGAGCATACGAAGAGCTCCACGCATACTGGAGCCAACTTTATGGCCGGACACCTTTCAAGAATTTGTCCCGTTCTCAGAACGCGTGGTGATTCATTCGGAGGCAGCGAGTTTCCTGATTACATGGGCGATTCTCTCCGGTGTTGTGACAGCCATTGGATTACTCATTCTTTTGCGGATTCCATTAATTTAACCTATGAAACGTCATTCATCATCACGAAATCGGTCACGGCTCATTATTTTAGGAGGTGTTGCGGTGTTTGTCGTCGCGATCATTGTGCTGATTCAAAATGTCGGGCAATCGAATTCCGACGTCGCAGGAGTTGCTATCAATGCATCTGAAGAAAATATTAGCAACGAACAAAAAAATTGCGAAGAAATTCAAGAGACCGAACAAAAAAATAGTTGCTACATGCAATTAGCAAAGAAAGTTGGGAATGATGCGCTGTGTAAATTTGTTTCGCAAGACATGCAAGGCAAATGCTATTTTGATGTAGCGTCCATTACGCGCAATACAGGATCGTGCATGAACATTCGTGACGAGATTGGAAAAAGTTTATGCTTGCAGCAAGTCGCAACCGATGGAGGGAATCCGCAAATCTGTCTGAAAGCCGGAATTGCGGATATTCGTACGACGTGTGTTTCCAATATTGCAAAGAAACGAGAAGACGTGGGCTTGTGCGGATTGCTCGTGAATCAAAGTGATCGCACGCTGTGCGAAGAAAAAGTTAAAGGTACTGCCGGAGAGCCGTGAGTTGGGACGGACGAATCACACGAAGCAACTCGCGATCCGACGCGCGTCGCATTTCTGCAATGGATCCGAATGTGGTAAGCAGCTGGTGTTTGGTTTTCGGACCAATGCCGGGGATTTGGTCGAGTACGGACTGAATCGATGCTTTGCGGTGGCGGGAGCGATAGTAAAGGATTGCGAATCGATGCGATTCATCGCGAATCCGTTGTACTAGGAAGAGCGCAGGCGATGTGCGGGGAAGAAGAATCGATTCGGATTTGTTCGGCAAAAATAATTCTTCTCGACGTTTGGCAAGTGCAGCAATCGGAATCGTACGATGCGCATTTTCCAATGCCTGAAGTCCGGAGGTAAGCTGACCCTTTCCTCCATCGAGCAAGATCAGATCTGGCAATGGCCATGCGTTGCGTTGATCTGTGGAATGCGAAAGTCGTCGCTCAAGGATTTGTTGCATCATGGCAAAATCATTCGGGGCATCCATGCCGCGAATGCGAAAATGACGATACTGCGATTTGTTTGGGCGACCATGTTCAAACACCACCATGGACCCAACGGCAAATTTCCCCTGCACATTGCTGATGTCATACATTTCAATGCGTTGCGGTTTTGTCGCTAACCGTAGTGCAACTTGCAACTGCTGCAATGCTTGTTGAATCGGGAGATCCAATATTTCGGGCTCTTCAAATCGCAGTTGCTGATCATGCACAAGTTTTTCTGCATTCTCTTCACAGAGTCGTAAGAGTCGTCGCAACCTTCCACGTTGGGGAATGTGAAATTGGGAATTCGAAAGATAGGTTTGGAGTGTCAGGTCTTTCGGTTTTTCTGGGACAATAATGGTTTTTGGAATGTCCGATGTCTGCGTGTAGTATTGCGTAAGAAATGTTGAAAGCAAGGTGAGGTCGGATGTTTTCCCGACGTGCACAAACACGGATCGATGGGTGTGAAGGAGCTTGCCTTCGCGAATGCGCAGCAACACCGCGGCAGCATGTTCGCCTGCTCGCGCAATATTCACGATGTCGAGATTATTCGTGCGGGGAAGTAATACATCTTGTTGCTGTTGTAATCGCTGAACCGAGCGAATGCGATCACGGAAACTCGCTGCCACTTCATAGCGGTGATGTTTTGCTGCATCATGCATGCGCGATTCGAGCGTTTGCAACAGCGTCGTTGTTTTACCGGATAAAAACGCCATAATCTCGCGGATGCTTTCTTGGTACACGCCAGAGATCGGCTCCTCTCCGCGGAGTGGACCAACTCGCATACCATGCACGACCATCAAACACGGTTCCACACGCGAAACTGTGCATGAGGGATACGGAAAAAAGTGTTTGGCAACGCGTAATAAATCGCGTACACTTTCCGACGACACAAATGGACCCATGTAGCGCGCATGGTCGCGAAGTGGGTGATGCACTTTTTCAATGACCGGATAAGGATCGCGCACGGAAATACGTAAGTATGCGTACGACCGATCATCTTTCAGAAACACATTGTACGGAGGTTGGTGTTTGCGGATCAGCGTAGCTTCGAGAAGGAGTGCTTCAATTTCATTGCTGGTAATCGTCGTTTCGATGACACGTGCCTCGAAAACCATTTGGTCGATTTTCGGATCCAGTGGATGTGGGTGCAGGTACGATGAAGTGCGCTTCTTTAAATCCTTTGCTTTTCCAATATACAAAATGTGCTGGTCTGCATCTTTGAATTGATACACACCCGGGCTATGCGGAGTCCGCGCAATTTGTTGTTTTAATTCTTCAACTGCCGCCATACTTGTGACGTTAGCATTTCAGATCTTTATCGTAAACAA
>CAZOCX010000115.1:0-2542 GCA_964578475.1 uncultured Gammaproteobacteria bacterium
ATGCCGAACAAGCCGATGAGGTGTTTGATATTTTAATGGGATCTGATGTAGCTCCTCGTAAACGCTATATTCAGACCCACGCAAAAACGGTCAAGAATTTGGATATCTAATTATCATCTGCAAGCTCCGCCCTCGTACGAGGGCGGAGCTGGTACAAAGGATGGATCAATGATGTCATTGCGATCCCGCCACAGTTTTTTTCGAGAATTGGGGCGGGGGAAGCAATCTGATGGGCCAGAAATACTTTGATTACCAGTACGGAATCGTGATACAGTAAAGTACTCTCATTCGCGGAAACGGGATGTTCCTGCGAGTGGGGTGCGATCTTTTTGTTTCAGATTGGAGGTCGTGATGGACGGTGCTGATCGTCTGTTGACGGTCCTCCGCCGCGGGGAGGACCTTTATCTGATTTCGATCCCTGTCGTCTCTGAGACGACAGTGGATGCATGGATCGTCAGTGGGCCGCACCGCACGCGGCCCGAGGTGTTGGCCGCTATCAGCGATGCAGTGATGCGGGGATTGGTCGCCCCGCGCTTCGTACCCATGATCGACGCGATTGTCGCGAACATGGACCTCCCATGGACGCTGACGCTTGAGGTCGAGGAGCTGACACCAGTGTCGACTTCGGCATCGCGTTCGAATGGTGCTGCTGTGGGGTACGTCCTGTGAATAAGGATTTATCACACTGGCAGCACACGTGGCTCGCGGTTCTCACACGCAGCGTGCGAACCCGAGCCGTGTTTTTTGCCATCCTTGATGTTATTGAATAGTCCGCAACCCGCCTTGGGCGGGTATTCCACATACCGACGCGATCTGCCTTGAGTGAATGTTTTTTGGGGTCAACCCCTTTTAGACAAAAAAATTCGGACTCCACGCGGCGCATCAGTTGCGCGCCACGGGAGCCCGTGAATCTGTCTGGCAGGTGCCGAGGGCTAGAGAAGATCCTTGAACTTTGTCTTGAATTTAGTGCCCTCTTTCGCCCCGTCCCAGTGAACGAGAAGGATATCGCTGGTTCGGCCGCCAGTATCGGGCTCGACGATCCCCTCGACCGTTCCCCCGTGACCCTGTGGCCACCAGCGCAGTCTGCCGTTCGAGATCACTCTCTGGCCGACTACGATCCGCGAGTCTCGACCGGATGCGTCGGTTACAGCGGTGATCACGCCGTCCTCGATCTCGAGAAGAAAGCCGCTCTTCAGCTGAGTTGTCATGCTCATCCCTTGCCCCTTTCGTGTCTCCCGCAGTTCCGCGGAAGGGTGGTTTCGGGTGGAATCTGAAAATTGTATATACTATTTTTTTAGATAGTTGTCAACTTTGCCTAATTTGACAAGATTCAAAGACTTCATTACACTACTCTCATATTACCGCCCCAAGAGAGGCGGTTTTAAGATCCAACATATGACCGAAGGCAATCAAGTAGGAAGAACGAACCCCGTTTTTCGTTATTTGCAGGGGGCAAAAGAAGAACTCAAAAAAGTCACGTGGCCATCCGCAGATCAAGTGCGCAAGAGCACGATCGCCGTATTGATCGTGAGCGCATCCATGGCGATTTTTTTGGGCCTGATCGATTATTTCCTCAACTTAGGGTTACAACAAATTCTTTAGTGTATGGCAAAACAGAGTGGAAAACTCGGAAAACGCTGGTACGTCTTGCATACCTATTCGGGGTATGAAGAAAACGTGTCGCGCAACTTGCGTCAGCGTATCGAATCCATGGATATGGAAGACAAAATTTTCGATGTCCTGATTCCCACCGAGAAAAAAATTAAAATCAAAAACGGCAAACGCAAAATTGTGACGGAAAAAATTTTTCCCGGATACGTTCTCGTGCAAATGATCGTGACGGATGATTCCTGGTATGTTGTCCGTAATACACCGAACGTCACGGGATTCGTCGGCGCCGGAACAACGCCCACACCGATTGCAGAAAAAGAAATTCAAGACTTGCAGCGTCGCATGGGAATCGAAGAGCCCACATTTAAAATCGAAGTTGTCGTGGGTGACCCGGTCCGCATTGTGGATGGTCCGTTCAAAGAAATGGAAGGCAAAGTCGCCGAAGTGGACGAGTCACGTGGCAAAGTCAAAGTGTTGGTGTCCATGTTCGGACGCGAAACCCCCGTGGAATTGGATTCCTTACAGATTAAAAAAATCTAATTATGGCAGGCAAACCCGTAAAGACCATGATCAAACTTCAGATTCCGGCTGGCAAAGCAAATCCCGCGCCTCCAATCGGTCCGGCGTTGGGACAGCACGGAGTCAATATCCAAGATTTCTGCGCGAAATTTAATGAGCAAACTAAAGAGTTGGGTGGCGATATTACACCTGTCGAAATTACGGTATTCGAAGATCGGACGTTTACATTCAAACTCAAAACTCCACCTGCATCCGAGTTGTTAAAAAAAGCTGCAGGAATTGAAAAGGGCGCTGGCAATCCATTGACGCAAAAAGTGGGGAAAGTAACACGTGAGCAAGTTCGAGAAATCGCCGAACGCAAGTTGCCGGATTTGAATGCCAATGATGTAGACGCGGCAATCCGAATCATCGA
>CAZOCX010000116.1:0-2516 GCA_964578475.1 uncultured Gammaproteobacteria bacterium
ACCCTATAAAATTTTACATACATTTTTCATTAAAACTTACACAGTCTGCTATTTTTCGAACCTATAGGGGTCAACGGGTTCTCCCTCTAGGGGGATACCCCCCCATCCCCCTTATGATAGTATTTGAGAACGTTCAAAGTAAATTGATTTGAGGGTATTATCGTATGGGAATAGAGAGAGACCCGGAGGGAGACAGTCCTCGCCCCGGGTCTCTTGAATGGTTTCGGCGACCTCGTGATCACGCCGCCTTGGGGGTCCCAGCGAACCACCACTTTTCCGTCCAGTCTTGATAGACGGAACCGACATCCACAGATGGTGAGTACCCCTCGTAGCAGGCGACATAACGCCAGCGTCCATCGAGATCCCTGAAATGTGTTCCGTTAGGGTAGGTCTTGGCAAACGGCGGATCCATATAGTTGACGGCAACGAGCAGACGCGGATGTGCCGGCGAGAGACGCCGGATGGCATACTCTTGTTCAAGATCATCGTTGTTGATCAACCGGCCAACCTTGAAGAAGTAAACGTCAACTTCGTTCGGACCATCCCACTTCGGGAGGTCATCAATCAGCCTGTGATCACCGTACCTAATCGTACGACCCCCAAAGAACCCCTCGGCCACAGAGGATCCTTTTGTAACTCTGTGTTCACGGGTCATCTTGGCGCGTCGGACGATCATGTCGGCCTGCGCATCAACGTGCCGCCGGAGAGTCCGAACAACGTCCGCGAGAACCGGGTCGCGCTGTGATGTCAGAAGTCTCCGCGCGAGTTCGCGCGACAATGATGAACTGCGCAGCGCAGTAGCAAGAAGATCTTGGAACTCACGGATTTGGTCATCCGTGATTACGCCCGAAGAGCTACTAGGTGTTTTCATGGAGATTTGTCTCCCGTGTCAAAGAGCGTGAGCAAAACCGACCTCTCCTATTTTGGAGGATAGCACAAAATTTATTTTCACCCTATAAAATTTTATATACATTTTTGAGTAAAACTTACATATGGAGCACAAAAAAACGAGTCCCGGGCCGCCAGTTGAGGTAGCGGCGCGGGACACGCGGTCGAGGGTTGGGCGATCAGATCGTCGGGGGCGCGCCGACAAGGGGTGGGGTCGAAGCCGTTGCCCCGCCATAGTCGCCGTGGCCGAGATCTTTGTCTATTTTGGCGGGGAGATCGCTCGCTACTAGAGCCGGGTCGTATTCCCCGGCTTCGAGATAGCACACGAGTCGCAGGAATCCCCATCCGAGAAACAGAAATCCTGTTGTCCATAGGGGCAAGGACTCTGTTGCCCGCAACATTATCCAGAGGCTAAGGAACGCGACAACCCGATCGACCTTCCCCTCCCCGTGCGATAGAAGCATCCAGCCAGCTCCAATCATACAGGCTGCGATCATGCTCGTGGGGATCATTGGGACATTTAGTAGCCACCAAACGAAAAGTGACATTGCGATACAGATGATCGGATAGAACTCGTGCACACTTGGTGCGCTACCGCCCATCACGTGTGGGTGGAAGTTCGACAGATAGGACGGTTTGCTGTGACGATACACAAACCGCGCCGCCACGAACGCACCAGCTACAGTGTGGACCAGGGTCACGATCAGTACGTCTGACTCGATCCAGATCGTCGCGACGATCGTGACGATGCAGAAC
Source organism: uncultured Gammaproteobacteria bacterium (assembly GCA_964578475.1). Lineage (GTDB taxonomy): Bacteria > Patescibacteriota > Patescibacteriia > JACPL01 > CAZOCX01 > CAZOCX01. The sequence goes on from CAZOCX010000116.1 coordinate 1,645, forward strand.
ACGATGCAGGTGGCGAGCCACATTCGCAGCTCCTCGACTGCTTTCCAGAAACCAGACATCTCTGACCTCCGCGCAAGACGACCAGACCAGCCTGGCCGATGATTTCGTATACCATATTTCCGCTAACTTGACAAGTTGCCGGATAATGAGATATTGTAAATTAGCACTCGATATGGTAGAGTGCTAACATCCAAATTAAGAAGTATGAATCATCGCGCGCAAGAAATTTTTACCATCATTGCGGAGCAATACATCAAGGACGCACTGCCTGTGGGTTCAAAACTTTTGGTGGAAGAGCATGGGGTACAGTTTTCTTCGGCAACCGTTCGCAATGAAATGAAAGCACTGGAAGACGAAGGGTATCTTTCTCAACCACATCCCTCTGCTGGTCGCGTTTTAACAGAAAAAGGTTTTCGATATTATCTTTCGCTGTTGGGGAAACTTGAATTGCCAAAAAACCATCTACAAAAACTTGAGCACATTCTCCGACACGTGGATGACACCGTCGCGCAAACCAAAACCATGGCGCTGTATCTTGCAGAAACTACGGAAGAAGCCGTGTTCGTGGGATGGGATTCGTTCTCTTCCTACTATACGGGTCTTTCCAACTTATTCCGCAAACCCGAGTTTGCATCGCATGACATGGTCGTGAATATTTCCGAAGTTGTGGATCACTTTGATCAAGTGTTAGAAACATTTCATCGAACATTAGTCATTGGTGAAGTGCGCGTTTTGCTGGGGAAGGAAAATCCATTTGACCCCATGTGCAGTACTGTGGTAGGCAAAACATCCGAACACCAACTCATTGGAATTTTGGGTCCGTTACGCATGCCGTATCGACTAACAATTCCATTTATTCAAAAGACCATTGA
>CAZOCX010000117.1:0-2459 GCA_964578475.1 uncultured Gammaproteobacteria bacterium
CTGCTGGTCATACATCAGACCCAGCACGCGCTCGTACAGTGCGACCATCAGGTAATGCTGCTCGTAACTCCACGGTCGTCCGGGCATGGCGAGCACGTGGTACAGCGACGCGTCTCGGATGATCTCACTCCAGACCCGCTCCACATCAGCCATCTGCTCATTCGTCAGATGGTACAGCAGCGCCCACACCCAACCACGGGAGAATCCGTGCCAGGTCCACGAGAACGTTGGCTGGCAATCGCGGATCTCAAACGGTGGATCGACCTCGAAGTTGATCCCCACATTCGAGACCGTGAGTCCATGGTATCCCCACCCCCCAGGCAGCAGGTTTCCTACAGCTCTCCGAACATTGTCCCAGTCAGGGTCAGGTCCGCGTTCTTGCCAGCGACGGCACTTATCGACCCACCACAGACAGGTCTGGTCGTCACTGCATTCCGGCTGACGCTGTTCCGGCGCGGATCCCATTGCCTGAAAAAACGCGCTTTTCCAGTTGGTCAGCATTCCGACGAAGCCCATGTTGGGCCAGAGCTCCCCGAGCGTGTAGTAGCGAACAGCGTCTGTTCCCACGCGACACCTCCAGTTGGATGAACACGAGTTCCAGCAATGTTCCTAACCTAAAGAATCCTAACAGGAGAGTCAAGAAGGGACGGTCCATCCCAAGGGACCGTCCCTTCTTTGCATGGTTCGTGCTTTTTGCTATAACCAACTTGTATGTCATCTTCTGTTCCTCGTTTTGGCGTTGTCATCTATACGCACAACCGTGTGGATGATGCACGCATCAACATGGAAATCATTCGCAGTCTCTGGACGACATCTGGGCTGTTCAAAACGCCAATTCCGATTGTGCATGCATTCAATGGCGACAAGCAATGGTGGCCAAAAAGATATCTCGAGGATGTCTTGGTGCGTCAAAAAAATCCTGGACACTTTCAGGGCGCCTCGGAATTGATCGATGCGGGACTCTCCCGCATGCACAAACAGTTTCCGGATGTTTCCTATGTATTGGTATTAGCAGCGGACACCTGGATGACCAAACCATCAGCTGCTGCAAGAATTCTTTCTACCATGGTTCGTGAACAACAATATCTCGCGACCTCTGCATGGAACGCTCCAAAACATTTAGAAATGAAAGAAGTGGGCATTGCGACCGATTGTCTTTTCCTGCATCTTCCGTGGGCGTACAGATTTGGCATGTTGCCGATCGGCTACGAAGAATTCTGGAATCGTCACAGTGAAATGATTTTATATGCCGGCGCCAATAGTGTGATGCTGGAAAAATTAGCATTTGCACGATTCAAGCAAGCGCTCTGGCGTGATCCTTCGTTGAAATTATCCATGCTGCATAAAATCCGTGCACGGTTGCTCGAGCTTCGCGAACGCGGACGCGTGCATGCACGTATTCGTCGCGATGGAACATGGGAACGTACACATCATTTTCCAAAAATCGGACTGTTAACGCATCATGATGCAATTGCGAAGCATCGGATTTTTAAGAATGTCAAAAACGTCTCTGGTCCAACGATCGAACGATTTTTGAAAACGAAAAAGCTTCGGGTTTATCCTACAACCTGAATTGTTCGTTCCAACAGCGCGTTCAAAAACGCTACATGTGCTGCAGTGCGCTGCGGCTCTCCGGATGACCCGAGATCATGCCGCACAAGATGCGACGTGTTATTTGCCACATCATAGGCAGCACCGACTATACGCGCAAATATATTCAGCCAAAATGCCTGCGCGAGGTCCTTTGGTATATCCAAAGTTTCTGGTCGCGGCGAACGCCAACATGCCAAAACACCTTCTAAGTACGTCCATTCCTTTTCCACATCATACGTCTGCATCTCCACCCATCGCGGCCAAATCAACCATCCGAGATCATACCCAAACCATCGCAGGCCCATGTTTGCATTGTCGATCAACGCAATCTTGTGATCGGAAGTCAAAATAAGATTGTCGCGTGCAAATTTCCATTTGGAGGGAAATTCTCCATTCCAAAATTCGTGATGCTTTTGAAAAATACAATTCACGTCATCTGGGCGTTCCAACAACGGACGCGCTGTATTTAAAAACCGTTGTTGTTTTTCCAAATCGTTTTTATTCTTTAACGGTTGCGATACTGCCACCTCTTGAAACTCCCAAAATGTTTTGAGTAGCAATTCCAACGGATCCGCATCGAGATCACATACGAGAGTTCCCTCGATGTATTCTTCGATCTCATAATCCACATCTTCAAATTGTCCATGATAAAGGAGTTGCGGAATCACGAGCGTGGTTCCGACAAACCCTGACGCAAAAATCGCGGGGTCTCGCGTTTCGCCGATGCGCAAGATGACATGGTCCCCCTGTACATTCTTTGCAAGCACGACGTCCTTCTTTTCTTCGGAGTGCTGCCACGTATCAAACTCCTGCACTACACGCAATTGGTGTTGTTGTAAAATGGCTTCGCGGTGTAAGTGGGACAT
>CAZOCX010000118.1:0-2408 GCA_964578475.1 uncultured Gammaproteobacteria bacterium
GGGCTAAGGCTGATGATAGGTCTTCCGTAATTTCGTGGTATAGGAAGACATGTTATCAAGATCGTCGACGGTCTTGATTTTGTAATAATAGGTCTTGTTGTCAGCCACATGTTCATCGATCCAGGAAGTCGCAGTTGTCCGATCTACATAATTGAAGGGCCCATCGGAATCCTTGGAACGGTAAATACGATATGTTTCTGCGTTGGGATCCGCTTCATTCCATCGAAGTCGAATGCCATCTTCAACGTTACTTGCGCTGACATTCGTCGGTCGTGATGCTTTGCGATCAATTTCCAAATGAAACGTTGTGGTAGTATCCGAAATATTTCCCGCATCATCACGTGTCCGAATGCGGAGATAATAATCTTTGTCATTCGTCGTAGACGATAATGATGCGATCTGTAAGGTATTTTCAGTTTGAAAACTTCCAGATGCGTACGGATTTGCGGTTCTACTAGTTCCGAAATATACATAATATCCTGCGACGCTACTCTCCGTATCCGTGGCTCCCGTCCAACGGAAATACGGATCGCGGTCGCGCGTGCGCGCATCTTCTGTAATTTGTTTGCTGCGATCCGAATTCGTATAGGCTTTGATGGACGTAGGATTACTCGGATCTTCGGTATCCCCAGCAGCCAACGCAAATGCGCCATCTAAATCAAGCCGTCCGTACCCGGAGGTATTATCGCGGCCAGAAGATTCTAAATCCACAGCCGTTTCCGTTAAGATAGATTCTACGTCGCCGGAATCGACGCCATAGGCTAATAACAATGCTACGGATGCTGACACATGTGGAGCTGCCATGGATGTTCCTCGATAACCGACAATATCAAATGTACTGTGGTCTTGCGGAAACCCCTCGGCGTTCAGATTGCTAAACGTTTGTTGGAAAATATAACTCGAACTTGCAGCGCTTCCGCCGGGAGCAACGATATCGAGATCGCTTCCTGTATTCGAATAAGATGCAATTTCATCATCTTCGCCTGTTGCCCCTACTGCGATGACACCGTCATAGTTTGCAGGAATAGATACAGAATCTGCCCCATCATTTCCAGAACTTGCAACCAAAATAATTCCAGCAGCAACAGCGTCCGAAATCGCTGCTTCGAGCGCGCCAGTCAAATCATCGTCGCGAGATCCCAGACTCATATTGATCACGTGTGCGCCATTGTCGGTCGCAAATACAATCCCTGCTGCTACATCATCCAGCGTTCCTTCGCCTAGTTCATCAAGTACTTTGATTGGCATAATAGAGGTGTTGAATGCGAGTCCCGCGACAAGCTCATCATTGTTTGTATTCTCGGCAATGGTTCCAGTGACATGTGTTCCGTGGCCATTATCATCATTCGCATGCGTGTCATCACTCACGAGATCCGTACCTGCGACAAAATTTGTGTCAGAAAGATCGCTGGCTTGCGAGAACTCGCCAAAATCTTCGTACGCAACGCCAGTATCAATGACGGCAACAATGATGCTCGGATCTCCACCGCGCGCAGGAGTTATGGTGTCATAGTCCCATGCCGATTCTGCACCAACTTTCTCAAAATTCCACTGCGACGAAGCATAATCCGGATCATTGGGGACAAAGTGTGCATGAAATCGAATGTTCGGACCTGCAACCTCGACTTCGCGTTCACGCTGAAACGCACGGAGAACTTGTGGAAGATCGACAGCGTGATCAAATTCCACCACCGCATACTCGGAAAGTTGACGGTTCTTGTTCGTTGCAAGTCGACGAAGTCGTACTGCGCCTGTCTTTTTTGCTGCACTCTGTAATCCAATTTCCTGAAATTCACTGGAAACTTTTGCGATGGAACGATTTCGTAATGTTGGAATTTTTACAATAATACTTCGATCATCTGATCCGGATGGAATGTTCGGCGTTGCAGATACCCAACGGGGAACAATCATCGTAGCTACTCCAATTAAAATAACACCTACTGCGATCCCAATGCTCATTCGTTGTGTATTCATGATCGTTTGGTTTTTTTACTTAAATGACGACGTGGATGTAAGCCGCGTTTCTTGAGAGTTCTTTTTACAACTGTTGTTTTTGCACGACCTTCAAACAACATCATAGGGTTTCCTTCTGAATCCTTGAAAAATGCAACGCGACCATTTGGAAGATCCAGGATCCAACGACTCGATTTCGTGCCACCCAATGTGCGACGAATGGGTTGAAACTCTACACCGCGTCGTTGCAGATCTGCGACTTCGGTTGCAACACTCCGCACCCAAAAAACCATTTGCCAATGCTTTGGCCCCAGCCACAACTTAAAACGCTTCCCTGCAATTTCAGACCACACCGTTGAAAGCGTACCTTTCCCGCGTCGGGATAGTGTCAGCCCAAGTTTTTTAGAATAAAACTGAACTGCGCGATCCATCCTACGCACCGGTACTTGCATCAT
>CAZOCX010000119.1:0-2408 GCA_964578475.1 uncultured Gammaproteobacteria bacterium
CAGATCGGGATGATTTTCGAGTGCTAATGCCATATGTGTATAAAAAGGTAATTAAGATTTGGATTCTGGCCTCGATTCGCGATAGCGAAATTCGTAAGTTCCGCGTTTACCCGAAAGTTTGCCCGTTTTTTCAATTGAAAGATACGAACGATTTTCGCGATAATAATTACTATCGCCTTTGAAACTTTCCCCATCCACAGAAACCATGCGAAAACCATCAGCATCTAATCCGCTTACTCCTTCACGAATACCATTGTGTCCAACGACCCATAGATTCACTCCTTGGTCTTTCAAAAAGTCAACACTTTCGGGTGCGTACTCTTTTCCGTCGTCCACGTAGCGAAATGCTGGCCAACGTGTTAACGTCGTACCAAATCCATTCTTTGGAGAATCTACTTTCGTATCAACAACCCCCATTACTCCTCTTCGAAACCCTTGCGTTGCTTCTTCAGGCGGGATGCTTGGATCGAGTTCCAACTGACCCATATCAGAGATCTTTACATTTAGTGCTTTTGCGAGTTCTCTTCGAAACAACATGTTCATCATGTCCACCACATCATGAAGTTGGACTGAATTACGTTGAGCTTCTGTGGGATGTTCTCCAAATCTCCAACGGTTATAGATTTCTCGCTCTGTCTGGAGTGTCGTGCCCAATGTATTGGGGTCGATATCTCCATGTGTAAACAATGTATCATCTTTCACGCCTGCCACATCATACATTCTGACAATATCTAACAGATGCTGTCGTCCTTCTGGGCTTTGGCGGAGTTTCTCCAAATCCAATTGTTTGTGGGTGCCGATCCTTCCCTTCACCCACTGATCATATTCTCCAAGAGGACACGGTTCAATCCATGCTTCAGTTGAATCACCGGTGATCAAAGTCATGATGGCTGCGATATCGTGATTTCCTGCTAACACGCGGACATCTCCTCCTTGCGCTCGCGCTTGGTCACGGAGTTCTGATAGTTTCCGCAACACGCGATCGCCTTGTTGTTGTCGATCGCCTAAAATATCTCCCATCATGACGAGAGAACGATTCCCACCAATCCACTGCTCCTGCGCGTCCAGTAGACCCAGGTCTTTTGCATTTGCAATAAAGCCGTCGTAACTTCCATTATTATCGCCAATTACATCGACTTGCTGTCTGCGTTCCACCTCATGCCATTCGCGGCGACGGGAAATGCGTGCTTCGCCTTCTTTTTTTTCAGGAGCTGCTGCTGGTGGTGCTTCGACCGGAGCTGGTCCAGGTCGCGGAGCAGTCGGAATTTCGGGAGGCGAAGGTGGTACAAGTGGTGTTTCCGATGCTCGTTCGCGACGTCGCGCAACGCTTTCTGCTTGGACAACTTCAGGTCGATCATCAAATGTTCCAGGAGGAATGACATCCGGCATTACAGGTCGCGGCCCCGGCCCAGGAGACGTGGGAGCTGCGGGCGCAGACGGCGGTGTGTCCGGTGGTTTGCGATACACGGAATCAAATGTCGGTACATCGCGGCGTGTCCTACTGACGGAAGCTGTAGTTTCCTCTAATACCCGCGTGATGGATGGATCGCCACCCGAGATGCGCTGCATGAGAGTGTGGACGTCCTTGGTTTGCAATAAATCTCCATAAGTATCCGCAAGAAAGGCGCCGGTAATTCTCCAAATTTTTCCCTCTACCGCTGCATGAAATGCAGCATCGTTTTGCCATTCGGGGTGCGCTGTAACAAGTTGTGCGCGTTTTCCTTCAAATGCGCTGCGTAAATCGCGCTGAAGTTCTCCGACGCGTTCGATGGCATGGGCCATCCGTTCTTCACGCTGAGCTTCTGACTCAAACAGCACTAACGCTTTCATTTCTTCATGTAGTCGTTGAAGTTCCTTCACGAGATTGTGCGCGGCATTGTCACTCAATCCTGCTCCTTCCCTCCGCATCGAAGCTGATGCTCCACGTCGGTGATAGTCGCGTAAATAATCCTTTGCAAACCCAACACCGTTGTCGATTTGTTCCTGATCTTTTGTACTCGGCTTTACACCAACCTCCCAATAAACACGAGAGGATGGGTGTTGATCTCTCACAAGACGCTCGATCGGATGATGATACTGATCGACAATGTATGCAAACTGCGCATCTCCCGTTCGTTCTTCACGGCGCTCGACGCGTGCGCCTTCGAGAGCGGGTCGTGGCTCGGGCTCTCGCGCTGCGGGAGGTTCGCTTGGTGCAGGCCCCGCCTCCCGAATCATGGAGTTCACCGAATTCGTAATCAATCGTCGCAAGAAATGATTGCGCAATTCCTGATCAATCCGACTCGTTGCACGCAAGTCGCGCCCATGAATTTCTTCGGTTTCGGGATTGTCTAGACGATTCAAATAATTCTGCGTGATGTTCATCGCATCTTCGATGATGGCACGCATGCGTTCCTGTCCTTGTTCTC
>CAZOCX010000120.1:0-2325 GCA_964578475.1 uncultured Gammaproteobacteria bacterium
GGTATTATGACAGCTTTCCAAGCTGAAGACACGGGTTCGATTCCCGTTACCCGCTCAGAGAAGTGGCTCCAACTTTTGTTGGGGACAGTTCTCTGAAATGGTTAATACGGGAATCGAACGGGTTGAAGTGAGCTAGACCCAATACGTAGATTGGGTCGCAGCGAACGATCCCCGACGTACGTCGGGGCAACCCCGGGCAACGAACCCAGCCCAAGTTTTCTACTCCAGATCCGACCTGGATGGACTAGATCGGATCTCGAAAAACTGGGGCTGGGGAGGCGAAATTCCCGTTACCCGCTCACGTTTTCATTAGCACATGAAAAAGAAATATCTCATTTTGGTCTTCCTATCAGCGGTAATCATTGCTTTGGCTACCGGCTTTATTGATCGTGGTTATATTGACTATGGCTTACAAGGGACTCGATGCTTTGACTGCGTTTGGGGACATCACTCCTATGGTTTTCCGTTTGAAGCAATGAAGGATACGAACGGTGGTTTTACTGGCGGAGAGAGATATCTAACAATCGGCTTGTTCTTGAACTTCGTGATTTATTTTGTTTCCATTTACGCCGTTAGCTATCTGTTTGTGAACAGAAGAAAATTAAGAACGTAATGGATCTCGGCGGCATTCTTTCTCACGCTGCCATCATCTGCTGAGAACTTCAGAAACCGTGCGTTGTTGGGACACGTGTTGCACCCAGGTATTGAACGATGGTGACCAAGTCGGAGTAGATGGCAGCACTGGCACTATCAAGATATTAAAACAACAGGTTTAATCTCCGCAACATGCGTAAATGGAAACGACTATTAACACGTGATGCGAATATTCTCTTGAAACGCCTTGTGGTACAAGGCGTGGAGCATGGACCCTCATATATTCTTCCGCAATGGAAGGGAATGCAAAATCATCTCTGGACCTGGCATAAAGGCGAAACCGGTATTCATTATTTATTTTCCGAACTTGAAGAGTTTTCGAATGTTGTTGTTCGTGAAGCGCTTCAACATCCATCGTTTGTCCGCGAATATCGAAGTCAGAGTAAGGAGTTGTGTGATACTGTTGTACAAAATATCACGGAGCGTGTTCGAACGCTGAACGATCAACCGTCAATCACCGATCTTCAAGAATGTTTTCAATATTTCTGTGATCAGTTTGCGCGACTCGCTGAAACCATTGTCATGACATTGGAGGAAATTGAATCTCGCGTCCTTTCGGGTCTGCATTCGCGCGAAGATCTCGGCGCGCTCGTTGCGACTCCAGAGTTAAGTATTGATGCCGTAGAAGAATTACATCGTTTACGGATTATTTCCGACCTCGACAGACACCTACACGATGTATTTGTGAACAAATCCATCCCTGAAATCCACGAAGCATTACAGAACGATCCTGACATCGACGCAAAGATTAATGAGCACTTGAATAGCTTTTGCTGGATTCCATTAAACTTCGAAAAAGAAATTTGGGATAAAGACTTTTTCTTACGAATGTTTCAAAGTTACATTACGGACCACTATGATTATCGATCTCGACTTCAAGAATTGGAACAGTACACAGAGCACGTCATTGCAGAAAAACAGCGTGTACTAAAATCCGGTGTCTCAGGTGAAACACAAATCCTCGCGGAACTATTAGAGGCCACGGCATTTATCCGGATGTACCGCGCAAATATTTTTAGTTTGGCGTATTACCGCGCATTCCCTTTACTTGAATCGATTGGAGCCTGTGTGGAGCTCCCATTAAACGTTCTGAAGTATTACACACCCGATGAGATTCGAAACGCGCTAAAAACAAAGACTGTCTTAGATCGCGAACGTGGATTATCTCGAAAAACTGCATTTGCTATTCTCATCCTCAATCACCACTATGCACAGTATGAGGGCCCAGATGTTGAAACAATTATGAAACAGGAGCTTCCGGAAGAAACAGAAGCTAATGTTACAGAAATTCGAGGTGCATCTGCATATCCTGGTGTAGCAAAGGGTACGGTAAAAGTAATTTCCGACGCGCGTGAGATGTCGAAAGTGCATTCCGGAGATATTCTAGTCTGCGTTTCGACCAATCCGGATTTAGTGATTGCAATGGGACGTGCATCTGCGATTGTGACGGATGAGGGAGGAATTACATCGCATGCAGCCATTGTATCGCGAGAATTGAAAAAACCTTGTGTCATCGGAACAAAAGTCGCGACCAAGCTTCTTAAAGACGGCGATCTCGTGGAGGTAGACGCGAACAACGGAATTGTGAAAAAAATCGCGTAGGATTATTGTAATTGCATGCGGATTCCCAAAACGATTATTTGGAAAAAACTCTGGACCCGAAACTATGGT
>CAZOCX010000121.1:0-2278 GCA_964578475.1 uncultured Gammaproteobacteria bacterium
GTGCAGCCGGGACACCGACGTGGTTTGTGAATGGAATCAAGATTCAAGGCGCGATTCCGTCCGAGACTTGGGGGTCGATTATCGAGTATTTTCTTTAATTTTTCTTTTTTGTCCTTTCCGACGTAACGTCGGGAGACGAACCCGAAATGGACCGAGCCGGGACAGGACCCGCGTATAGCACACGTGAGTAGAGGAGGAAAAAGAAAGAGAAGAAGTGCGCGCTTTGCGCCTTGAAATTGTGAGGAAAAAGAGCAATGGTGGTTGCAAAATCTTGGATGAAACGGTAGGATAGCAAAATGATAGATATCCTATGAAACTCATTCGACTTTCTCTTGCATCCGATCCTAGGAAGCTCCACCAAAGTGATGCGGTGGTAATGTTTGCATACAGCGGAAAAACGCCTCAGTTGGATACATCGACACAGCGACTCTTGCGACCGAAAGAACACGCAAACGTGACGCGTTTTTTACGAGCACGCTCGTTTCGAGCACAAGTAAAAGAATATGTTTACGTTCCGGGAAGGGAAAAGAATTTATTTATCATCGCTGGCCTGGGGGAGAAAGGCAAGATTACTGCAGAAGTATTGCGACGTGTTGCAGGTCGGTCACAAAGTATTCTGTCGACGCTATCCGTCAAGACATTAACGATTCTCATTCCAGAAGATATCAAAATAGGCGAGGAGACAATATTGCGTTCTTTATCGGAAGGCATTGAATTAGGACATTACGTATTTGACACATATCAGAAACCGAAGAACGTCGTACTGACGCAAGTCACGTTTGGTGTTCCACGTAGTTCTTCGTCCCTAGAGCACGTGTTACAAGAAGTGCGGCAGATTTCAGAGTGCGTGTATCTTGCGCGGGATTTGCAGAACAAGAAGTCGGATGATATTTATCCGGAATCGTTTGCTCGGATTGCAACGGAAGTAGGAAAGACGTACGGGATTAAAACTACGGTATTAGATGAAAAGAAGATCAAGGGCTTAGGCATGAATTTGCTTTATCGTGTCGGCAAAGGAAGTGCGACCCCACCGCGCTTAGTGATGATGGAATACCGCGGAAATGTAAAAGACCGAAAAATCGACACCGCGATTGTCGGAAAGGGGATTACATTCGATACTGGAGGCATTAATTTGAAACCCTCGGATCCCCGTGGGATGATTCATATTATGCATCTTGATATGTCCGGAGCGGGTGTCGTCCTAGCAACCATGAAAGCATGTGCAATGTTGAAGTTGCCGGTGAACATCATTGGTGTCATGCCTCTTGCAGAAAACGCTATTGGAAAAAATGCATACAAACCCGGCTCGATTTTACGTGCGTATAATGGCATTACTGTCGAGGTGGAAAATACCGATGCGGAAGGACGATTGGTTCTTGCGGATGCTATTAGCTATACGATCAGACAATATCAGCCATCTCGTGTGATCGATATTGCAACACTAACGGGATTGTGTTTATACTTTTTTGGATTTCATGTTGCAGCGCTCCTTTCCAATCGGGAAGATTTTGCAAAACAGCTGTTTGAAGCCGGAGAGCGGACATCCGAACGTTTGTGGCAGTTGCCGTTGTATGATGACTACCGTAATGATGTGAAAGGAAAATCCGCGGATCTTTCCAATACAGGAGCACAATTTGGGGGCACGATTACAGCTGCAGCGTTTCTCGAACGATTTGTAGGCAACACTCCCTGGGCGCATATTGACATTTCCGGTACCAGTATGAATGGTGAAGAACACGATTATTGGCCAATGGGTGGGACGGGTTTTGGAGTACGACTCCTCGTGGATTATTTCAAGAGGTTGAATTCATAGGTTTCCTCTCCGTTCTTTCTCCAGTCCGCAGGGCCTACCTTTTTTCTTCTCTCCTACCAGCGGGTCCTGTCCCGGCTCGGTCTATTTCGTGTTCGTCTCCCGACATTACGTCGGGATCCTCACCCGAAATAGCCTCGCCGTGCCACCCGCGGACTGGATTTGTAGAGATTCGACCTCTGCTGGGATTCGACCCCCGTTTCCGTCTCTCTTTCTCCGACAGGGGCTTTCGTAGGCCGAGGTTCCGTCCTTCGTGTTATTCAAAAAAGAAAAACCGAGGCCGAGAACGAGATGCGATTCATCGTAATGAATCGACATCGTACCCTGGCGGGGGAAGAGGACGGAAACGAGAGTACAAAAGCAGGAGACTGCAGACTGAAGGAAAAAAGAGAGAGACAAGAGACGGCTGGGTAGGGGGATTGCAGGAATCGGAATGGTTTCTGTATAATCAACACATCTGATTTTTAT
>CAZOCX010000122.1:0-2275 GCA_964578475.1 uncultured Gammaproteobacteria bacterium
CCTGTAAAATATTTCTTCACCATCTGATGCGCGGACTCTTCGGTGATATGGCCCGCGAGCACCAATGCCATATTCCCCGGACGATAATACGTATTCCAGAATTTCAAAATATCTGCACGCGAGACATCGCTGATGACGGATTTGGGGCCGGCAATATTTTGACCTAAAAACGACGTCTTTCCATACAACGCGTAATCCAACATGTCGGTTACATGCATTAATGGATTATCTTCGTACATGTTGATCTCCTCATGAATCACGGTTCGCTCGCGTTCGACTTCGGCTGCGGGAAATTGTGCGTTTTGGACAATGTCGGAAACAATATCCATGGCAATCTCGGTATATCGGCTGCTGACTTTCACGTAAAAACCCGTATGATCTTTGGTGGTAAACGCGTTGTACGAGGCGCCTAAGCGATCTAATTCCTGCGAAATATGAAGAGTGCTCGGACGTTTTTTGGTTCCCTTAAACACCAAATGCTCCACAAAATGCGAAACCCCATTGAGATGCGGTGTTTCATAACGCGACCCCACGCGAATCAAAACCAGTACCGTAATCGATTTTGTATCATGGACCGGTGACAACAACACGTGAAATCCATTCGGGAGTTTCCAATGTTTTAACATGGTAGATGTTCGTGTAAATAATCAAGGAGTGCTGCAATAGGGATACGATCTTGTTTCAATGTATCCCGATTGCGCACGGTGACCGCTTGATCCTTGAGTGTTTCGAAATCGATCGTTACACAATACGGGGTACCAATTTCATCCTGGCGTCGATAGCGGCGGCCAATACTTTGCGTTTCATCGTATTCGCATGCGTAGTGCAGACGGACCATCGCGTCCGTTTTTCGTGCGACTTCGGAGAGTTCAGGTTTTTTGGATAATGGCAGGACTGCAACTTTGTACGGTGCCAACCGTTTCGGAAATTTCATAACCACGCGTTTGGTGGGCGTTCCAGAAGCGTCTGGGACTTCTTCTTCGGTATAGTATTCGAGTAACGTCATCAAGACCAAACGTGTCAATCCAAATGTGGGTTCGATCACATGCGGAATCATGGGTTGTTGCGTATCCGGATCGAGATACGATAAATCTTGTCCGGAATGTTGCATGTGATTCTTCAGATCAAAATCTGTTCGGTATGCTAACCCGAACATCTCTTTCCACCCAAATGGCGTAGCGTACTCGATATCCACGGTTTTTCGTGAATAGTGAGATAACTCTTCGGTGGTGTGTTCGCGGATCCGTACGTGGTCGGGATGGAATCCTAATTCTGTAACCCACTCCATCATGTTCTTCTGCCAATACGCAAACCATTGATTCCATTCTTCTTCGCGGACAAAGTATTCGAATTCCATTAAATCGAATTCCAAGGTGCGATACGTAAAGTTGCCCGGCGTGATTTCGTTGCGAAAGACTTTTCCGATTTGCGCGATGCCAAATGGGATGCGTTTGCGTGTGCTTTCTAACACACGTTTAAAATCCACAAACATGCTTTGTGCTAATTCACTGCGCAGATACACATCAGACTTTTCACCAGCAACGGTTCCGAGCGATGTTGCAAACATCAGGTTAAACCTGCGCGCAGAAGTCCAATCGCGTTTGGCACATGTCGGACATGTCACTTCATTTTCCTGTATAAGCCGCGTGAGGTCTTCGGGAGATAATCCTTCCACCTTCAACCCCTTGACCGCTTCTTCGAGTAAATGATCTGCGCGAAATCGGGATTTACACTTCCGACAGTCGACTTGTACATCATGGAAGTTCGCAAGATGTCCAGACGCCTCCCATACTTTCGGATTCATCAAGATGGCTGCGTCCAAGCCCACCATATCATTCCGCGCACGCACAAAACGCTGCCACCACCAATCACGCAAATTGTTCTTGAGTTCGACGCCTAGGGGTCCGTAATCCCAGGAATTGGCTAATCCTCCATAAATTTCCGAGCCTGGAAAAATAAATCCGCGTCGTTTACATAACGAAACAATGGTATCCAAATCCACGCGTGGCGATTTCGACATGCAAAAAGTATAGGCGTTTTTGACGATTTTCGCAACCTTTTAGGCCTTAACCGCACGAACGATCAGCCTGCCTTTTCGCATTCACGCTGCTCCAGCCGATCTAAACGCACATTGGTAACCAGCCGTTCCTCGTCCAGGTGTTTCAAAATCACGCTTTGTTGCTCGAACAAAAACGCCATATGTTCTTCAAATTTAGATGAAATTTGGTCATCGTCCATAGTGTGATCGTAGCTCATGAGGATGGGAATGTCGATG
>CAZOCX010000123.1:0-2159 GCA_964578475.1 uncultured Gammaproteobacteria bacterium
TTATTTATTGACAATGCTTTTTTAACCACCCAGCAATCTTTAAAAAATTCCGTCTACCGCGTGCAATCTCCAAAGCGATCTTTTCAATTTCTCCACGTTCCGCATCGAATCGATAACCATTTTGTTCTAAAAAAATGATTGCGGCTGTCATTCCACTCCGTTTATTTCCATCAATAAATGGATGACTCTGGATGATCTCCCGAGCATATACTGCAGCCTTCGAAAAAATATCTCGGTAAAGTTTCTTTCCAAACACAACTTGGCGCGGTGATTTACCGAGCGATTCGATGGGATGCAGATCTCGAACTCCATGAATTCCCCCCGTTTCATCAATTATGATCGAGTGAATCATTAATAATTGTTCGACGGTAAGGTGCTTCATTTGCGGGAAAGCGATGTTAGGTCACTGCGGTAACGATCGATAAAATCTGCTGTGAGTCGTGCAACTCTCTGATCCTCCGAAGAAACCTGTGACTCAAAATGAATCGTGACGATTTTATTTTTCGGATCAATAACAACATTTACTTCATCTCCAACGCTGCAACCTAATGACGGCAACGATTTTTTCGGAATCGTGATTGCCGCAGAGTTGCCAATTTTTAAGACCTTTTGTTTCATATGTGCCCACGTTAATTGTTATAACAATATTATAACAAAATAAGACACGCGTCAATACTTGGTCGAAATCCCGCCGGGATTTAAGACAACTTCTTCACCACACCGCGGTTGGCATCGACTTCAACCAAATCCCCGTCTTTTAACACACGTGTTGCAATGCGTGTACCGATGACACAGGGAATTCCCAACTCACGCGTGACAATGGCTGCGTGCGATGTTACACCACCTTGCTCGGTGACAACTGCTGCAGCTTTTTTCATGGCTGGCACAATATCTGGATCGGTTGCAATCGAAACGAGAATATCGCCGGCTTGCATTTTTTGCATATCGGACGCACGAATAATCATTTTCACACGTCCCTTAGCATAGCCCACGCATCCGGTATCTCCATGCAACTCCGTGATGGTCTCATCCACTTGTTGCTCTAATTCTGCGCGATAGCTTTCTGCCTGCGATCCCGTCATCACCTGATCGAGCCCACGCTCTGCATAATACACGCACCCCTTCGTTCGTTCGAGCAGTTCTATTTCATCGCATTGTCCGCGAAGCAATAATTCGCGCACTTCGATCGGAAGCATGAAGCGAACTTGTTTTTCGGTAATGTAATGTCGTCGCGCAATTTCCTTTAACACAGACGACATGTGATGCACGGCAAAGAGTTGCGCATAGCGACGATAGATTTTCGTGACCATGAATTCTCCAAATGCATCAAACACACGTCGCCAGGATGAATCGATCTGCAGACGCTGCATTTCCTGCTCACGTTTCGTAATCGCTTCTTCGGTCTCGCGATTTTTACGCTTCAGCATCTCGGATGCGGTGACGCCGCTTGCCAAGATCTCTCGAAGTTGCTGCACGTAATCTTCGATGGTGTATTCTCCCTCGACCCACAAATGCTTGGTGTAATAATACTTCGCGCGATGCTGCTCAAAGAGATTCTGAATTTTCGGTGGCAATGCTGTGTGTGACAAATCCACCCCAGCACGTTCTACGGCAACTCCGATCTGCAACAACTCGGTTTGTTCTTGCAAAATCAGTGAGGGGCGCGTAGGTTGCGTCAACGTCACAAATACTTCATTCAACTGTTCATCCGGAACATTCAAGGATCGCAAATATTCCTTCACGCGCTTGGTGAGATTTCCATGAAACATGTCTGCAGCCACCGGAATCCACCCCCACGCATAATACGCTTCATGAATGCGATCGTGCTGATCGTAGATTTCCCAAAGTTGTGCATTGGATAATTCACGCAAACCGATTTGCGGAATCGTTTCAGCAAATGCGCGCAATACATCCGACTCACCGATAATATTGCTGTTAACTGTTTCTGCATAACCCGACTCATTCACAATCCGATTGGCAATGTGTTCGCCCACTTCAAACGAGTCGCGTTCACGATAGTAAAACCACAAATGATAGCCTTCGTACCGACACACAATGCTCTGATACGAGCGACCTGTATGACGATCAAACGAATTCACAAATCCGTGCAACCAAATATGCGAGAAAAACAAATCGCAATTAGGAATGTCTTCGCCTAA
>CAZOCX010000124.1:0-2131 GCA_964578475.1 uncultured Gammaproteobacteria bacterium
GAGCAGTATCGTCATGGCGTGCGAATGGGATCATGGGATTTTCCGTGCGGCAGGATCGAGGCAGGAGAAACTCCTCAAGATGCCGCTGTGCGCGAATTGCTGGAAGAAACAGGTTATGAGGCAGGAAATTTGTTGTTTCTCGGAAAACTTGCGTATAACCCGGCGGCGAGTGAAGAGTGGATGCATGTTTTCTTGGCAACGAATTTGGTTCACCATCCTGAACAACCCAGTCAGAATACCGGAGAGGAACTCCAATTGCATTTCATCCCGTTTACGGAAATAGAACCATCAATTCGCGCTGGGAGAATATTTTGCACTCTCTGCGTCGCAGCGACGTTCTTGGCATTAAAGCGCTTATCAATAACTCAAGACTAAATTGTAGGTTGCGATGTGGTACGAGGTTGAATCCCGATAACATATCTTGCTACGAATATCGTCCATTATTTGGCATCGCAACAACCTAAACAGGTTCAGTCATAGGAATCGGTTGGGGGATTTCTTCTTTTGATATTTTTTGCGCAATGGTAATCAGATTTCCAGCACGGTGGAGTTGCGAGGAAAGGCTAGAAGTTTTACCTTGCAGTTCAACGGTCAATCCAGCACGACGCAGCAGTCTCGCAAGTTCTGCGTGGGAAAACGCATGTGCAAATCGTCGCACAACAATTTGTCCGTGAGAATTTTTCCAGGGGATGAACATGTCGAATAGATCGAGTTTGCCGTTGAGTACGTGCGGCAGTGATGCGAAAAACGGTTTCCAAAATACCATCTTTCGCAAATCCCAGTTCGTCATATATACATATCCTCCGGGTTTCAGTACACGCGCAATTTCGTGAATGACACGCTGTCGTTCTTGCGCGCCCGGAATATGGTATAAACTACTGATGAGAAATACGTGGTGAAACGATGCATCGGAAAACGGTAACTCACGCATGTCTCCGACCAAAAATTGCGGCTGCGAGGGATGTGTCAAGTGTTTAAGTCGCGCTTGTTCAATGAGTTTTTCAGATAAATCCAATCCCATGTAATTGATCGGACTTGGCAGCGCTCCGAGCAAACGACCGTTCCCGCAACCCAAATCTAGCACATTCTGACCGCGTTGCACCCGAGACGAAAATTCTATCATCTCGCTCCATGGTTGATGTCGTGTACTTGAAAAATTCTCGGCAATCGCGTTATAATCCTTGCGCGTTTTTTGAACCAGTTGATCCGCCGTTATTCGTCGCATATCATTCGTTATTCCATCCTTCATGCGTGCCTTCGTTTTAGAGCTTAGCAAAAAGATCGAGGAATCTCTACCAAAGACTCACGCCGATGTCAACCGTCTGAAGCGGAAGGTCGCAAAACATTTTGGTGCGGCATTGCCCGTGGATCAGGATTTGCTTGCAGAATATCGGAAGTTGGTGCAGGAGGGCGAGGTGCAAAAGAATCCCACCCTAGAGAATTTTTTGACGGTGCGCAAAATTCGGACGCTGTCCGGCATCGCGCCGATTGGCGTGCACACCAAACCCTTTCCATGTCCGGGGAAATGTATTTTTTGTCCCACGGAACCCGGCATGCCGAAAAGTTATTTATCCACGCAGCCCGCAGTGATGCGTGCGATCAGCAACGAATTCGATCCGTATCGCATGGTCGATAGTCGCGTGAAGATGCTCGAGCGCAATGGTCACAACGTCGAAAAATGCGAACTCATTGTCATGGGCGGTACGTGGTCATTTTTCCCGCACAATTATCAAGAAGCGTTTTTGAAACGCTGTTATGACGGGTTCAATCAATGTGACGCGAGCGATATTAAAGAAGCAAAACGCATCAACGAAACCGCGAAATATCGGATGATCGGAATGACGCTGGAAACGCGGCCGGATTACATTAATGAAGAGGAAGTACGACGTTGGCGGTTTTATGGTGCGACGCGTGCAGAGCTGGGCATTCAACACCTCGATGAAGATGTCTTGAATGCGAATCGACGCGGGCATGGACAGCGGGAAGATGCGCATGCAACAAAGTTATTGAAAGACGCGGGATTCAAAATTACCTATCACATGATGCCCGGACTTTATAGCTCCACGCCTGAAAAAGACGTGTGGATGTTTCAAGAATGTTTTGGGAATCCGGCGTTTCGGCCAGATCAAAT
>CAZOCX010000125.1:0-2129 GCA_964578475.1 uncultured Gammaproteobacteria bacterium
CCCCTTCTTTATCCTCGTACAGCGGGTGGCACGGCGAGGCTATTTCGGGTGAGGACCGTCTTAGTGACGAACACGAAATAGACCAAGCCGGGACAGGACCCGCTGGTAAGAAAAGACAGAGCCTGTCGGAACAGGGCAAGGTTGACCTTTGAGGTCTTTTCTGCTAGTCTTTGGGCAGGTGAAGTATTTTGGAGTGCGTTTCTAAGTTGAGGGATCAAGTTAGATAAGCCAAACAAAGTAAGTCACCGGTAACTTCTGGCGCTTTGTCAGAAGAATTGAGATCAGAAAGGAAGGTGACAAACTTCAATGGCTTATCAAGATGACGGAGGAAACGCAGGTTTCCAAGGCGGACAACGAGGTGGTTTCCAGGGTGGAGACCGACCCCGCCGACAACTCGTGGATGTGACTGCTTTAAACATCACATGCGCGGAATGTGGAGCTCCGATCGAATCTCTGCCGTTCCAACCCACGCAACGTGAGGATGGAACGTATGGGAAGCTGTTTTGCTATAACTGCAACAAACAGCGCGTTCGGAATCGAGGACCTCGACCATATAGTGGCGGAGGATCGAACTACTAGAAGGAATTTCCCGTTTGGTGTACTTCTTCGTTGCAATCTCCGGTGCTCAACACTGTACAAATGAGTACAGCTTATTCCGCTCCTCGATTGCGCCTCGAATTACATCCAAACGTAAAAATTCCCAATATAGGTAACACATCCAACAAAACACCCCCGTCTAGGGGGTGTTTTGGTTTAGGAAAAATCCGAACTTACTGATTGATACTGGTATTTGTGTTAGTCGTTGTTTGACCAGATTTGTACTGTTCGATCGCTTTGGTTACACGAGAATCAGATTTCAATTCTTCGTAGAACAAAACTTGTTCACGATTGATCACCATCCTATCGGTTGGTCCATGAATCTCGTTTCCGAGTTTCACTAAAGAAAATTGCGAACGGTTTTCAGCGGGAGCAGTTTCACCTTCTTCCTGCTGCACCGGCTGAATCTGCTGATTGACTTGTAGATAATAAATATCGGTCAATTCCAGCGTCTCTTTTCGTACGTCTGCAATTTTAGCAAAGTACACTTGGTTGTTCGACAAAAACACCGCATGGTATGCATCTTTATTGACGTCTTCCACTGCTTCGACGTCTTGCATCTTCCAATATACTGCAGCCGCTACAACGACCACAACGACCAGGACGAGGACCATCATTCCCCATCGAGAAGATTTGTTACTACCATCGTTCATAACGATAAGTTGTGTTAATGAATAAACACCGATCCGTCCGCTCGGGTGAGCGAACGTGCGTTTTCCCTCCATCAAAACGGCTCTATCTATTGTATCTAAGAGCTTTTGCCCCCGTCAAGCGATCTTGGGGGTAACTTTTATGTGGTGGACGGTTCAGAAATCGACTTCAACATGTCTTCCCATACAGAACTCGGAAGAATATCACCCGCGATATCTTTTGGAGCAGATGCTGTAACCGTGATAAGCTGATCACCAATAATCATGAGGGCACGTCGGACACGAAACTGCGCTAGGGAGGACGACGCATTCGACTCCGTGTTGTTCGCCGTGGAAGCACCAGGCTGAAATGCTTGAACAGTAATATCAACAATAAGCTCTAACGCGGGATTCCCATTAATCTTTTTCTCATCCAATTTTTGTAGATCCCCTTTTGATCCATCCGCATAGGATGCGCGCAACTTCTCGATGGATTCTTGGTCAAACGATGTCTGTCCGTTAGTCTCTTTTACGGCGAATCCAATGATCGCTTCCGGAGATTCTCGATGCTGAAACAAAACAGTTGCACCGGAAGGTTGGTATCGAACTGTTGATGGAATTTCTTCAGATTTCTTTTGCTCCCAATCTGGTGGGACTTCAATGGACATCCCTAATACCTGCTGACTAGACTCTTGAGGAGAAAATACAGCGTATCCAATAATGCCAAGCGCGACTAGAAAAACACCTACGCCAGCAACCAAGGTCTTACGGGAAGTAAAAAGCCATTGCATAGAATGGAGAATAAATGCAGAATAATGTCAGTATATCATGGTCGTTAGAACACACCAACTAGAGCTCATCTCAAAAATAATCTTCCGGCCATTTTGGCGCCGTTTGGCCTGC
>CAZOCX010000126.1:0-2108 GCA_964578475.1 uncultured Gammaproteobacteria bacterium
ACGAGCAGTGCAATCAATACGATGGTTCCTCCGCTGGGAAGGTTATATGCGTACGAGAGGAGAAGACCCGAGAATACAGAGAACACAGAAAAAAGAATAGAGACACCCAAACTTTTTCGAAACCCATATCCAAACTGATTTGCGGATACCACGGGCAGTACGAGAAGGGCGCTGATCAGAAGCGCACCGATCATCCGGATCGAGAGTGCAACCGTGATTGCAGACAGGATCATGAGAACCATATTCAGTCGTCTTGCGCGAAGACCTTGTCCGGCTGCGAGTTCTTCGTTAAACGAGATCAAAAAGAGTTCTTTATAACAAAGAACAATGGCTGCCACCACTAAAATTCCCCAACCCATCATCCAATACAGATCGGATTGTGACACCGTGGAAATGCTTCCAAATAAATAATGAAACAGATTGGCGTTAAATCCTTTCGCAATTCCAATCAACACCACACTTGCTGCTAAACTTCCGGAAAGAAAAATCGCAAGCACGGATTCACCTCCGATGGTTTTCGTGCTGCGTAAGCGTTCAATTCCTATCGCTCCAACAACCGATGCAACAGTTGCGGCTAATCGTTCTGGCCAGTGGAGGAGGAGTGCCACCGCGACACCCAACAGAGAAATATGCGATAAGGTATCGGCAAGCAGTGCATAACGTCGGACCACCAGAAACATTCCGACCAATGGTGCAAGAATGGAAATCACAAGACCCGCAATCAGGGCGCGCACGGCGAAGTCGTATTGAATGATGTCGAGGAGGTTATTCATGATGCAAAATCATTTTAACGTTCTTTCCGTATAATTCTTGAAGATAGTCGCTGCGAATAAATGCTTTGGGAGATCCATGAAAGGTGATGGAACGATTCACGCACAGAAGTGATTGTGCTTCATTCGCAATCACATCGATTTCGTGTGTGACCAATAGAATCGTTAACCCGTGCTGTGTGTGGAGATTGGAAAGGAATGTATAGAATTGTTCTTGGGATGCAACATCTACGCCTGCCGTAGGCTCATCCAAGATGAGAAGTCGAGGTTCCGATGCCAATGCGCGCGCAATCAATACGCGTTGACGTTCACCGCCAGAAAGTTCTCCGAATCGTCGGTTGGCGATGTGAGAAATTTCAGCTTCTGCTAGCGCAGCTTGCACCTTCTTCTGATCTTCTCGCGTGAGTCGATGGAAGAGTCCACGGTGTACTGTGCGACCACTTTCTACAATTTCTTGCACGGTCGCGGGGAACGCAATATCTTCGGCATCGATCCGCTGTGGGACATATCCTACACGACGCAGCGTCGTAGGACTGATCGGTTCTCCAAATAAGCGGATCGTTCCAAAATCCGGCTGCAATAATCCCAGTAGCAGTTTTACAAGTGTTGTTTTTCCGCCTCCATTGGGTCCAATGACTCCCACGTACTCACCTTGCGCAATTGTAAAGTGCACATTCGAAAGTACCGGAGTGTTTCCATATTCAAACGAAACATCGTGAAACGTAATAGCAGGATGGTTATTTAGTCGTTTCATGGGATTGACATCTATGGCATAATCCAAAAAATTCCAGCGAGTGCTCCAGTACGTTGAATCCCTGACGACGCGCAATCTTATGTTCTTCATTTTCTAGATTCACGGTGACGTCGACATCTTGAACGGACTTGCAGCTGTTGCAAATTAAGTGGTGATGATGGTCATTGAGACGAAGTTCGTAGCGTTTTGCATTCCCGTCGAATCGGACTTCTTGGATCACGTTGTGCTGTTTGAAGAATTCGAGTTCGCGGTACACTGTGGTTTTATTGGGGTGGAGATGGCGCTTATGGAGAGATTCGAGTATTTCAACCGCTGACCAGGGAGTAGGGAATAGGCAAAATAATTCGAGGAGCGTGCGTCGAATGCGGGTAACGCGAATATGTTGTTTGCGAAACTGGGCAAGAATGGCGGTTGTAGTCATGGATCCAATATATGCAACTAAGTTGCATTTGTCAAATAACCAGAGCTCATCTCAAAAATAGCTTTATCGGCATTTCGGATGCCGTTTGTGCCGAAACTGCTGAAGAACGAGGAGGAATACCGAGGTATTTCGACGAGTTCTGAAGCAATTGCAGGCCAAACGG
>CAZOCX010000127.1:0-2093 GCA_964578475.1 uncultured Gammaproteobacteria bacterium
TCTTAGGCATCCTTGTGATTGCCGGAGTCTGGCTTGCTGTTGCATTGTCCCGCTCGGAACTGCTTTCGAATCCCGATGCATTGGAATCGTATGTTCAATCCAAGGGAGCGTGGGGCCCGATTCTTTTGATTGGTCTGATTGTGATCGAAGTTGTGGTCGCGCCTCTTCCTGGAGGGATTCCCCCTGTCATTGCGGGATTCTTATTTGGCTTCGTGCAAGGAAGTTTATATGCGTGGATCGGAAATGTGATTGGATCGATTCTCGCATTTGCCATTGGTCGGTGGTTTCGACATTCTTTGGTGCCGCATCTGGCTGATTCACAACAGCTACTGCGATATTCTCGCTTAGTCCGAGAAAATCCCAGCTTAGTCTTTTTTGCGTATGCGATTCCCTTTGTCTTTCCATCCGACATCTTAAGTATTTCCTTGGGGGTGAGTTCCATTCGCTTTCAACGATTCGTGGTTTTGATGGGGATCGGCTATATCATTCATGTGATCTTGCCGAGTCTATTGGGTTCTATTGTTGACCTTTCGCGACTCGAAACGATTGGAACGTCTATTGCTGGCATTGTGTTGGTGTTGATTGTTGCAGTGTTTGTGAAACAATGGGTCTTAACGCCACGAATGCATAAATCATCCCGTCAAAAGTGATATGCGCCGCCAAACAATGTTTTCAAATATCGAATCATCCATTAGTTTCACCGAAGGTCCGCAGTTGCATGTCGATACGCATCGTGTGAATCAAAGTCGGTATACCTTACTGAAGTCCGGCGTGGCACCCAAATCTGTGTTGATCGATGATGCAACATTTGTGATTACTACGGATGATCACGATCGTGTACGCGTCTTAACACATCAATCGATTCTCATTCGCGATGGGGTCATTGAGGATGTGTTTGCTGCAGGTGCAAAGCATATCGATCTGAATACGATCGATGTGTTGTATCATGGAGGAATTCGTGGAGGATTAGTGGTGACGCCCGGGTTTATTAATACGCATTCGCATCCGCCCATGTATTTATTGCGTTCGCTGATGCTTCTCGAAGAAGACGCGTCCATGCAAGAAGCGCTTACTGCCATGGCACAGCTGGAAGGTGCGATGGATGATAGTGATTATTATGTTGCAGCTGTGGGTGATCTGACCGAGCAGCAAAAAGGTGGAATCACGACCACGGTTTCTCACTATGGGGTATTTGATCCTATTGATGCTGCCGCAGAAAAATGTGGACAGCGTGTGATCAATGCATTGAGTTGTGTCAGTAATTCGCACCCCCAGAATTCTCCACAAATGGTAGCGCAGTTCCTGCGGCGCAAGAATACGTATAGTGTCCCAGCCATGGCGCTTCATTATGTGTATAAAGCATCTGCCGATCAATTACGTGCCATTCAACGCATTCAACGCCGGACGGGCGCCATCTTGACGCTCCACCTTGCCGAAAATCCTGCCGCTGTTGAGCGCTGCTATGAGGTGTTTGGTATGTCCGAAGTACATACGCTTCATCGCTTTGGCCTTCTTTCTGAGAAACTCATCGTCTCGCATGCGCTGCATTGCACGGAAGAAGAAATTCGTTTACTCATTCGTTATCGCGTCGGGATCTCGCATCTGCCGACATCGAATGTGATTCATGGAAACGGAACGTTCCCGTATGCGTTGTGGGCAAAACATGGAGGATGGAATCGCATTTCTCTGGGAACCGATAGTGTGGTTTCAAAAAACCGATTAGATTTGTTGACCGAGGCATTGCAAACACGCATGACGCATCGATACGACAAATTAGTCAGTTTTCCGCACTTGTTTCAAATGGTCACATCGAATGCTGCGCGCGTGATTTCCCGATCCCATGATCTTGGTCGCATTGCTCCGGGGTATCAGGCGGATATCGCATTCTGGAAACTCAAAGATCGCGGATTTGTGCCGTATGATTCGGATCATCCGTCCACGCTTCTCGGAAACATGATTACCCACGGCGGTCGAAATGTCCGCGACCTCATGGTGAACGGCAAGTTCGTGATCTCGAGCCGCATGCACAATTTATTGAGTGAATCGAAACTCATCAGCGAATTGCAAAAGCATCACGAACAGCTTCGCAAGCG
>CAZOCX010000128.1:0-2093 GCA_964578475.1 uncultured Gammaproteobacteria bacterium
ACCGTGTTGGGATTAACAAAACAGCAAGTCGATGAAAAATTTCATTCGATTGTTGCGTTTTCCGAGCTCGAACGATTCATTGATCAAAAGCTGAAAAACTATTCTTCGGGAATGCAAGCGCGCCTAGCATTTTCCGTTGCGATCCATGCCAATCGTGAAATTTTGTTAATGGATGAAGTGCTAGCAGTCGGAGACCTGAATTTCCAACAAAAATGCTTAGACGAATTCTTGCGCTACCGTGATCGCGGTCGAACAGTAGTACTCGTGTCGCACGATATTGAAACCATTCGACGGTATTGTGATCGTGCGTTGCTCCTGCGGAATGGCAAAATCCAACGGATTGGAAACGCTGAAGAGGTCTGTAATCAGTACGTCTATCAAAACATGTCGGACGAAGAGCTACGATTATTCGAAGAACAGTCAAAAAAATCCGACGTTTCGGAAAAACCAGATTCGAAGCCCAAAAAAGTAGCACGGATTGAACATGTAGAATTATTCCGTGACGGTAAACGCTCGGGCACGTTTCAAGCCGGCACGACCATCGAAATTGTCGTAACGTACGAAATCTTCCAAACAGTTCAAGATCCGATTTTTGGATTGATTATTCATGATGAACGTAAAGTTCCCATTTTCGTTAGCAACACTAAATACTTGCGCATCAAAACAGGAACTGTAAAACCCGGGATGGTCAAGGTTCGGTTCATCGTGCAGCAGAGTCTTGCGAATGCTCGATTTTATATTTCACCCGCGATCGCGGATGCAACCGCAAAAATCTTTTACGATTGGCAAGATAACTTAACATCGTTTCTTGTGATGAATCCATGCCACACCGGAGGCGTGGTGGATTTCCCTCACACGATTCAGATTGAATCTTAATTCACGAACTATGGAATTTACTGGAGAACGCATGATTCCAGAGCGCAACCAAACGTTAGAGCTGTATTTGGAGCACGTCAACCGCTATTTATTTTCTGCGCAATTTGTCAACGGAAAAACCGTGTTAGATATTGCGTGCGGAACCGGCTATGGATCAGAACTACTGCAACAAGCTGGAGCGCAACAGGTCTATGGCGTAGATATTTCCGCAGAATCCATTGAGTACGCGAACGAAAAATTCGGGAACCCCCAGATTACATTCAAGGTCGGAAGTGTGGATCGCATTCCGCTCGAAGATCACTCCGTGGATATTGTAGTGTCAATGGAAACCATCGAGCATGTCGACAGTGCAACGCAAAAAAAATTCTTGCAAGAAGTCAAACGCGTTTTGCGCAACCCTGGCATGTTTTTAGTTTCTACTCCGAATCCCCCCATTTACCCAGCAGGAAATCCCTATCACATCAAAGAACTCACCACGGATGAATTACAACACCTCGTGCACGGATATTTTTCGCACGTAAATTTGTTTTATCAAGATAATGTTGAGAGCAACTTTATTGTTTCATCTCCGCAGTTAGAAAAAGAATTTCTATTGAAGGAATCAGACCGACTTGCTCTTCGTAAAATCAACACCATCGACCCGAAAGACAGCATGTATACCATCGCGGTCTGCAGCACCAAAGAATTAAAACGTCCGATTCAGGAATATGTTGCGATGTTCAATATGAAACCACGCGTGATCTATTCCTGGTGTGAAAATGTCGGAAAAGAAAAAGAACATCTCGAGCAAGAATTGGGAGCGTCCAAAAAAGAAACAGAAGGATTAAAAACCACACTTTTAACAGCACAGGAACAATCCCAAAAAAAACAGGAACAGTTACAGCAGCAATTACAACAACAGCTCGCAACATCTGCAGCGGAACTCGAGCAGCAACGAATGGAAGCCCAAAATCGTGAACAACAAATGGAACAGTCGCGGTTAAGACAACAGAAACAGATTCAGTCGCTTGATACAGTAGTACAGAAACAAAAACAGCAGCTCGCACTTTCTGCGGAATCGATCCAAGAAAAAGATCGTACATTACTCTGGATGCAAAATTCGAAATTCTGGAAACTCCGAAGTCTCTACGAACGACTTCGCCATCCCCTTTCCCGTTCCTCATAGAGCTCATCTCAAAAATAATCTTCCGGCCATTTTGGCGCCGTTTGGCCTGCAA
>CAZOCX010000129.1:0-2056 GCA_964578475.1 uncultured Gammaproteobacteria bacterium
AAACCACCCTCGACAATCACGCTTATATCTTTCCCCAACAATAACTTTGCCATACCTAACCTCATGTGGGCAATCATTTGTTTGTCCTCGGATGCATTCTCTAGTCCGTTCACCATCCATTTCAAAGAATCCCAAGAAAGGAATGCGGTTCTGGACAGTTTCGAGTGAAGAAGTTCTGCAACTGTGGTCTTCCCCGAACCCATCGGGCCATCAAGAATGATCGGGAAAGATATCTTTTTGCTCATCAATATTATCCAAATGTAAACGCGTAGAGCTCTACATTATCATTTACGAACTCGAGTTTCAACGTGTGTCGACCGGCCGTAGGCAACGTGACCAAACGATACAGTTGATCCGCATCAACGGTCACCACGCCATCGATATTATCCTCACCAAAAGATTGCGCGATGCCATCAACAAATACCCGCACGCGCGAAGCATCCCCGTTCGGCCGCATCACCAGGTACACTTCTTTGGACTCGAAATGGAGATGCAATGCCGCGCCCGCACTCGGACTGGCATACTCCTCGGTCACAGTCCATTCTCCAGAAAACGCAACACTGTTGGATGGTAACGAGTCCGGTGCCGTATAGGTCGCAGCAGCATCCGGCGTAATGCGTTCGGATGAAGCGAAATTCGCAATACGCGCGTACCCGAGATACGTTTCCGGCGTCTTGGCGTAGTTTTGATACTCGGGGTTATCAATCGTGTCAGACACATTTTGTGCGCCGCTTTCGTTCAGCAGCTCTTGAATCACTTGCTCGCTTTCGTCATACGCGCCTTCGCCAAAGTGGCTATAGCGGATGTTTCCTTCTTTGTCGATAAAATATTTGGCAGGCCAGTAACGATTGTTGTACGCGCGCCATGTTGCAAAATTGTTGTCCTGCACAACCGCGTACTCCAGCTCAAAATCCTCCACAGCTTTCCGTACATTGTCCGCGTCTTTTTCAAATTCAAACTCTGGCGCATGCACGCCGATGATCACCAGACCATCGTCGCGGTACGTTGTATCCCATTTACGCAAATACGGCAATGTGCGTTGACAATTGATGCAGGAGTACGTCCAGAAATCAATAACGACAACTTTTCCGCGCAAACTCTCAAGCGTCAATGGTTCGCTGTTGATCCATACGCCGCCCGGGATCAATTCCGGCGCTCGCGCACCCTTCGGTTGGAGCAAATCAAACATCGGTTTCCCCAAATCTTCGTCTTGAATGTCCGTGTCGAGATTTTCTAATTCGTTTCGCACAGATTCCGTATCCTCAAATTTGGTTAACCCAATACCATATTGCGGAAACGTTTCGAGGATAAATGTTTGGAACTTACGATCGACATTGGTCACGATCGCGATCGCCGTAAGGATCATGATGATGCCGAAAAACTTTTGGATATTCGCGGTGTTGGAAAGCAGCCACGGAACTTTTTGTAAAAGTTTCTGCCCGCCGATCATCACGGCAAACATCGGAATCGCGGTGCCAATGGAATATGCGAGCGTAATGAACAATGCATTCCATGTGATTGCTCCTGTGATCGCGAGAGAAATGACCGACGCAAGAATCGGTCCGACACATGGCGTCCACAGCAATCCTAACGAAAGTCCAAGAAGCAAACCGCCACCAATGCCGCGTTTCGCGGCGTTCGTCGGAGCAAAGCGCGTGAGTTTGGAAAAAAGTTGCTCAAGGAGCACTTGGAATTTCGGAATCAGAAAGGAAATTCCAAACCCGGCGATCACAATCACTGAAAACAAGCGCAATACGTTTACTGAGATGCCAATCAGTCCTACGATCGTCGATAAAAAAAGCGTGAAGAATGTAAAGCTTGCAATAAATCCGATGACCACGCCAAGTGGTCGTGATTTTCCGGTTTCTACGCCGCCAAAGGACGAGGAGAGAATAATCGGCAAGATCGGCAAAATGCACGGCGAAAGCACCGTGACAACACCGGCTAAAAACGCAAACCCCAATAGTAAAATCATACATTATTGAATATTTGCTAAGAGCTCGGTTGTGTCGCCGCCATTCCATTTGGTGACTTCCGCGCCGTTCGCATCGATCTG
>CAZOCX010000130.1:0-1961 GCA_964578475.1 uncultured Gammaproteobacteria bacterium
AAGATCAGGGGCTCCAAGTGTAGACCCTCGGCGGAGAGCCGGGCCGAGAGCCCCGTCAGGTAGCGAGCGACCCGGGGCAAGAGATAGGCGTTCATCGCGGTCGTGCTGAACCGCTCGAACTCCCTGAACTCTTGCGCGATCTCGTACGACGCCGTGATCAAAACCATCGAGGCAGCATTAGCTGTGGCGTTTCGCAAGGACTTTGGACAACCCAATCAGAATATTGTGGCGACATTTGATGCGAATACCGGCAGTGCGCGCATTTTTGATGAAAAAACCGTGACCGATAAAGTTCCGGAACCCGAATCCCCGGAATCAGAAAATGTTGAAGCTTCGGAATTGTCTACTGAGCACAAAGAAGCAAAGTACCAACATGCTCCAGCGAGTACGGAAGAGCTTTCTGAAGAAGATCGCCCGTTTGATCCACGTCGAGAGATCACATTAGAAGAAGCGCAAAAAATAAAACCCGATGCAAAACTCGGTGACGTGATGCGAACAGAATTAGAAGTGCCGGGCGCATTTGGACGCATGGCAGCACAAACCGCCAAACAAGTGATTATTCAAAAGTTGCGCGAAGCTGAACGCGAGACCATTTTTGAGGAATACAAAGATCGGACTGACACATTGGTGAATGGAAGCATTCAGCGGATCGAGGGTCGCATGGTGATTGTGGATATTGGACATGCGAGTGCATTGATGCCAGCCCAAGAACAGATTCGCGGAGAAGTGTATCGACCCGGCTCTCGCTTAAAATTCTATATTGCAAGTGTCACGCAAACATCCAAAGGGCCAGAAATTATTGTATCGCGCGCAGCAAAGCAATTAGTTGCAAAAATGTTTATGATGGAAGTTCCGGAGCTCGAATCTGGAATGATCGAGATCAAAGCGGTCGCGCGTGAAGCGGGTTCTCGCACCAAGATCGCGGTGTTTTCGAATGACTCCTCGATCGATCCGGTGGGGTCCTGCGTGGGTCAACGTGGCACGCGGGTGCAAACCGTGATTTCCGAAATCGGCGGAGAGAAAATTGATATCATCGAATGGGACGCGGACGCGACACGGTTTATTAGCAATGCACTTTCTCCTGCTAAAGTATTGAACGTGACGTTGAATGAGGAAGAACACAAAGCAACCGTTGAAGTGAAAGATGACCAATTGTCCCTTGCCATTGGTCGGGCCGGACAAAACGTGCGGTTATCATCGAATTTAACAGGATGGCGGATTGACATTGTCGGAGAAACAGCAACACAAACTCCAGAAGCCACAGTTGAACCGACATCAGAGGAAGCATCTTCTACCCCAGCTGCGGAAACGGCGGACGGAACCAACGAAGCCGTAAAAAAAGAAGAAGGATCTTTAGACGAAAAATCCAACGGTGGAGATTCGGAAATAACCGCGCAATCCGAGGAAGCGGCCGAGTCTGGTTCAGAGAAACCTTCTGTATCTGCAACGGAGGGATCGGATCAGTCTTCAAATTCTTAATTTTTTTCTATGTCAATGATCGTGCTTTCGGTTTTGGCAAGTTTACTTGCCATTGTCTATGGAGCCGTATTAGTACAGCAGATTTTGAAGAAGAGTCCTGGGGATGAAAAAATGCAGTCCATTGCTGCTGCTATTCAACAAGGCGCACAAGCATTTTTGAATCGACAAACTAAAACACTCGCCGTGGTTGCGGTGGTGTTAACCGTGGTGATTGGACTGGTGATTGATTGGACAACTGCAGCAGGATTCGTCGTTGGAGCATTCCTTTCGGGTCTTGCCGGTTACATTGGAATGAATGTATCGGTGCGCGCGAATGTCCGCACAACCGAAGCAGCGAAATCCGGATTAGCTTCGGCGTTGCGCGTTGCAGTGAATGGCGGCGCTGTCACCGGACTCCTGGTAGTAGGACTTGGGCTACTAGGGGTGACGGTGTTTTACTGGATTACCGAAGACATCTCGGCTATGGTGGGATTAGGGTTTGG
>CAZOCX010000131.1:0-1958 GCA_964578475.1 uncultured Gammaproteobacteria bacterium
GGCTCGTTCTTCGACAAATTTGCTCTCTCACCGTACGTAGATGTACGGCTCGGTCACAAATTTGTCTCCAGAACTTCGCATCTCGCTGAATTTTTGGGGCCTGGGTCATATTTATTTATGCACGTCCAATCTTTTTTAAAAATTCTGTGAGGCTCAAAATATGCTCTGGACGACCCAGTGACATCCAATAGTCTTTGATTCGTTTCACCTTCACGCGCCCTTTTCGCGCCAGTGCATTCACGGCATCGGTCAGCTCGAATTCCCCACGCGGAGAAACCGTGAGGGAGTTCACTTCGGAAAAAATATCCTGCGTGAATTTATACAGACCCGGATTGATCAAATCAGATGCTGGCATTTTAGGTTTTTCTTCAACACTCACTAAAAATTCATCTGTGTTCACATTGAGAACTCCAAAATCCTCCGGATGATCGGAGTGAATGCCCCCAATATAGTTCCATTCATCTTCCACGCGAAACCGTTTGAGGTCTTCGGCTCCATACAAATCATCTCCGTTAATGGATACAAATTGTTCACCTTCCATGAATTCTTTGACGACTTTAATCGGACACGCGGTTCCATATTCCTCGGGTCCTAAAAATTCTTCTTGATTCACGAGCGTTATGGGAAATGCATTCTTGTTAATGAACTCTTCCATTTTTTCTTTCTCGTGACCCACGACAAGAATAATATGTTCAAAGCCGGCCTCCATGACATTCTCGAGCGAATACTGCAAAAACGGTTTACCAGCAACCTCGATTAAGTGTTTCGGTTTTCCATTTGCAAGCCCCATCATGCGCGTTCCTTTGCCTGCCGCGGAAATCACGATTTTTCGAATCATAGTGGAACTACTGTAGCGCGGCCCGATGGCGTTTGTCTACCCCCTAGCTTTCCGATAAAGGTGATAAAAAAATGCGGAAACCGGGGAAATGGTCTTCACAATGGCATCAGGATATTCGATATATTCACCTCCAAATCCTTGTTTAAAACGGGTGATGGAAGCAAACGAATGCGATGCTGCGCCGCGGGGCGCTTCTCCCCATAAATCGTAGTAGCGCATCCTATGAAGCTTCCCGCGCTGCATGGCAAACCAATGTGCCGCGTGCGGTGCCATGACATTGCGATAGGCATCCGATGACGCACCATGCAGATATGTCATCGTGTCTCCGTAAAACAGAATCAAAAGTGCTGCGAGCGGCGTGGTCTGGTACGAAGCCACAATAATTTCACATGCGTTCGCAGCGCGGAATGTTTCAACGAGAGTTTTGTAATACTGTTCGTGATGCAAACGAATATTCTGACGTTTTGCGGTTTCCTGCGACAATGCTAAAAATGTTCGGAGATATGCGCTGTCGGTTCCGTAATCGATGCGCACGTTGTGACGTTCTGCAATTTTAATGTTGTAACGTGTTTTGGGCTTCATGTGTTGCAAAAGTTCGGATTCTGGAAGCGACAAATCCAGAATGCGTGTTGCATTGGGCTGACGCGTGGCATGATGTGCATCGGTAGGGACATTGATCAGTTCTTGCGGATCGATGTGGAGTACAGACGCATGGTCATGTCGGGCTTTTTCTGCAATGGCATCCACGAACGCTGATGCATTTTCAATATCCCCCACAGGTCCACGCGGAATATACCAACGCGAAATTCCCATTGGCAGTTTCTCGACAATCACCTGTGCTACGATGGTGTTCGTTTCATCTACAAATCGCAATACAGGTTTTCGTAGTGCGCGCTGGAACTCTCCCCATGCAAACGATTGGAGAAGCGATGCATGCGAGGAAGATTGCACCAGCACATCCCATTTGGAGTGTTCAAAAAAATCAAAAATCTTCATGCGGATGTTCCTAAATATTGCAGCGCCTGTTTTAATTGATCTTGATCCGCGAGTTTCGGATCCACATGCTTCAGCGCTTCCAATGCTTCTGCTTCGCGATATCCTAAACTCATCAACGCGGATA
>CAZOCX010000132.1:0-1951 GCA_964578475.1 uncultured Gammaproteobacteria bacterium
CCATTCCCCGTTTTACTACCCGACGGAGGAATGGACGACGTACACTTTTAACAGCGTCCCACAGGATGACGATGACGCTGTCGATAGTGCCGTCATCTTCTTCATTAGCCGTTGGGGGGAAGGGGGATTGAACTCGTACGGGTTCGAGTTCGACGACTTGAACTACTCCCAGGACTGGGGGGCGACCTGGACCGTCATCGAATCCGGTGGCCAGCCCACCGCGATCGAGGGCGATACCCCTTCGTCTCCGGTAGGGAGCACCTCCCTCTCCCAGAACTTCCCTAACCCCTTCAACCCCTCCACAAGCATTAGTTACGACCTGACCTCCGCAGGCCGTGCGAAGCTGACGGTCTTCGACGCGAGCGGGCGTATCGTTCGCACGCTCGTGGATGCGGACCAGGCGCCCGGGACCTATACCGTGCGCTGGGACGGAACCAGCGGCAACGGCGGACCCACGCCCTCCGGTGTCTACTTCTACCGACTCGAAACGGCCAGCGGCTCACAGAGCCGCTTGATGCTACTGATGAAGTAGAGCGCAACCCGCGAATCCTCGCTACAGCGGGGACCTGACCCGGAGGTGGTTGTGGAGGCTTGGAACACCCCCAATCGCAAACATGCCAGACGAAGGCATCGCGCGATATGGGGGTTCTTTTTGTTTTCAGATTGTTCGAAAATCGTCACCGCGTGCTTAGCGAAGCGACGAGACAATCTTTTTTTGGCTTATCGAAGAGATTGCTTCCCCCGCCCCAGTTTTTTTTCAAAAACTGGGGCGGGATCGCAATGACAAAAGAACCAAGTTCTCGGATAGTCTCAGCTTCATTAGGGAACAATGTTTGTTGAAAAATCAATGCAGCGTTTATCGTAGCCGCCGGTAAATTTGGCTTGTTGGTAATCTTCTCCTGGACCCTTAAACTTACAAAAACAATTATTTAAAGGAGCTAAGCTGTCACCTTCAAAATAATACCCATCCTTACTGGTGCAAGTTTCTGAACCACTTACAAGAGGATCACCAAGGCGACTGCAGTCATCATAACCAATTTTTCCAGTACAACTCCATCGGCACAAGTAATCTGTCGGTACTACACTAACATGGCTACACTTAGCCGCACAACTCCCATCATCCAAAGTCCGAAAACCTGCGGTTCCCTCTGAAGTACACGTTTTCGTAAACTCCGTACAACTTCCTCCCGAGGTGGTTTCAACACATAAACGTGGAACGGATAATCCACTATATTCAACAGACAGCGGATAGCGGGTTCGTTGGTCTGTTGCAAGTTGATCCGTTAAGTTAATTTTACTGGAGTTAAGATCCCCTTCGAAATCTCCACCTCCGGCAACGGTTAATTTTTCTTGCAATTGCATTGTTCCAATAGACACAGCACCGCCCCTTGTTGCCGCAAACACATAGTTTCCTAAAAATGCTGTGCCATCTAAAAAGAATCCTTCACTGCCCGCATCAACCAACCCCTTAAATTTTGCTGCATACCCGTTGTTCTTATTTTCAGCAATAAGACTTACGCCGCCTTCCGCAATCGCTTTGATGCCTGTACCCGAAGCTTTCCCGTCACCTACCACGCCCACCCCGTCCGCACCATTTCCGTATACACCATAACTTGCCGAACTTTCTGGATCATTTGTTCCGCCGGCTTCTCCATAAATGCCATATGTATTAGTAAACCCGCCTGCTCGAGCAGCTAAGGCATATACTCCTGGTCCACTATTTGTACCAAAACCAACAATACCTGCTTTTTTTCCACCGGTCACTTTCAAGCCATACTCTTGAGAACGCGAATTGATCTCCACCGTAGGCTGGTTTACCGTGACTTTATCTTCAAAAAATCCTGCCCAACGATCGAGATTTCCATCTGTCGAGGTGTTGACAACATATAATCCATACACTTTCCCATCGCCAACCCCAGCGGCTTCTCCATAGAGCGCGGCACTTTGATTT
>CAZOCX010000133.1:0-1898 GCA_964578475.1 uncultured Gammaproteobacteria bacterium
AGTCACAACATTCGTTTCCGGTTATCCGAGTCACAAATTTTTGATTTACTATGCATGGCTCGGGACAACACTTCAAGAAATTATAATTAATGCAATAAAAAATCCTATCGCGGTAATCTTCCATCTTTTTCTTCCATCGAATCTATTTTTTCTCCTTGCTGTACTTGCGCCGGTGTTGTTCCTTTCGCTCGTGCGACCAAAATGGCTTCTTCTGTCCGCATTTCCGTTCCTTCTCGCATTCCTGAATACAGGCGGCGCAAATGAAGTATTGCTTTTCAGTCATCACGCGAGCCTTCTGATGCCCGGAATTATTCTCGCAGCTATCGAGGGATTCAACTACATGCAACAGCATCCTCCACGGATTTTGGAACGATGGATGGTTCGTGATCGCGCCCCTGTAAGCATTTTATGTGCAACAGTCGTGGGATATTCTTTTATGACACTCACCCCTGTCATTGCGTTACTACCAGGTCGCGAAACGGTAAATCTCACGCCTAATATCGAACACGCGCGTTCGGCGGTTCAAACAGTTCAACCTTCGGATCGCGTGGCTGCGAGTTTCGCATTTCTTCCATCGGTTGCAAGTCGCCCAGCAGTTTACTCGCTCCATTATGTGTTTATTGGACACCCGCAATTTGATTTTGATGGCACGTTTCCAGTTCCGGACGTTGACCGCGTTCTTATCGATACGCGAGAAATTCTTACGTACCCGATTCAATTTTTCCGCGACGAAGATGCTGCAAATGTTCGTTCCGGTTCTGCACGCCTCCAAAAACTCGTCGAGCCATTGCGTCTGACTTCCATGGATAATGAAATTCTCGTCTTCTCTCGGACCGGAAAATACGCGGTTTCAAATCTCATGCAGCAACTTCCTGTTCCATCCGAGTCTCCTGCTACTTCCGATCCGTTGACCATCACACAACTTTCTTCAGGCACTCTTTCTGCGGAGTCAAATTCCCCATTCACAATTCCGGTTGCATTAACTATGGATGTTCGTACACCTACCGATCGCTTTTTCCATCCGGTGTTTGAATGGAAAAATGTGAACGGCGACATTATCGATTCCATCATTCTTCCCATGGGATATGGATTTTTTCCGACACCCAGTTTTTCTGCCGGTCAACGCATTACAACGCAATACATGATTGAAGTTCCCGCATCTGCGTCCGTGCTCCATGTTCGTTTAGCAGAAATAACCGGCAAGATGGGAATTAGTGATTTGCGTTCACGAACTCTTTTAGACGCAAAACTCCTTTTTCTGGAATCTCAAGGCTCGATTGATGTTTCAGAACTCACAACAGGGGATCTCGAAAATTGATAAATCGTCACTACAGAATTTCGGAATACCATCGGATATCCCGAGCCATTCCACTGAAACGCATCAGGGTTGGGATCGTCTGTTGTGATGACAACATAATCCGGGGCAATGTCTGATAGGAATTGTTCTTGCTGCAAGGGATTTCCATACCACCAATCTCGCTTTAGCCGTTCCAGCTTCGTGCGCCATTGCCATGTTTGATGGCCATGACCTGCATAGACCGGTCGTGCTGTCAGCGCAGTCCATTGCGGAGCAAACGTTGGATGCACAAGAAACCGTGCGTCCCTTGGTGTATGTGAAGTGACCCACTGCGCGGCTTCTTGAAATTCTACACGTGCAGAAAAAGCCATCGGATAAGTCAATGCCGTAATCATCCCTCGTGCTGTAACATACAAACTGGTTCCACTTGTCAAAATGATGCCGAGTAATACGAGTCCACGCATCCAGGACCACTCCCAATGCCATCGCGTTTTTCCAAATCGGTACAACAAAAGAAAGCCGTATCCTGAAAGGATCGCAAACGGAATATGTACCCCGTGCGTCCATCGCCGATTCACTTGAACCGGTGCGTACACCAGAA
>CAZOCX010000134.1:0-1838 GCA_964578475.1 uncultured Gammaproteobacteria bacterium
ATCGCGCCTTGAATCTTGATTCCATTCACAAACCACGTCGGTGTCCCGGCTGCACCTGCCGCAATCCCCTCCTGAATATCTTTCTGAATCTCGGCTAAATGAATTTGTTGATCGAAACATTGATTAAAGACTACGGTCGATAATCCGATTTCTTTTGCGTAATTTTTCAATTCACTTTTGGAGTAACGTGGGTAGTTCAAAAATAATTTATCGTGCATTTCCCAAAATTTTCCTTGATCTTGAGCGCATTCGGCAGCAAGCGCTGCATCAAGTGCTTGAGCATGAATCGTTGTATTTGGAAAATCCCGATACACGAACCGCACGCGGTCGGGAAATTTTGTCATCACCTCTCGAATTTCTGGAAACGCTTGATGAGAAAACGGACATTCAAAATCTTCAAAGGCAATAATGACCACCTTCGCATCCGATGCACCGAGTGTTGGATCATCATCTTCAGAGACTTCTGCTGGAGTCCCGATATTCGTTCCCGATGCTCCCTCGCGCGCAGTAATCGACGAACCATAATCTTTAGAAAGCTTAGATACATCAAACGTACCTTCCTCGATTTGTTGTTTTACATTCCACACTTCCATCATAAACGCCGCGGCAATCACAATGATCACCGTCAATACAAACAATCCCATCATGAGAAACGGCCGTGTATACCAGGGGCGTTTTGAAGAAATCGTTTCCGGATTATTCGTTGGATTGGATGCAGGAGGGGTGATCGGCATGATTGCAGTATATCAAATTTTCTTGGATTCGCATTTTTTGCTATGCTATGCATGTGATGACTAAACGATCGAATGTATGACGACGCGTGACATCGAACGACGACTCGGGCGAGATCGATCGCTTCTGTCGCATCGATGTAAAACTATTGCGAAAACGCAACTCACACTTCCCGGACCGGATTTCGTGGATCGCGTATTTCGGGATTCGGATCGTCCAGTGACGGTTCTGCGGAATTTGCAATCCATGTTTTCCCATGGACGTCTTTCGAACACCGGATATCTTTCGATTTTGCCAGTGGATCAAGGCGTCGAGCACACAGCAGGTGCAGCGTTTTCTCCGAATCCAATGTATTTCGATCCCGAGAATATCGTCAAACTTGCCATCGAAGCAGATTGTAATGCTGTGGTGTCATCGGTCGGTGCTCTCGGAATTGTTGCGCGGAAACACGCGCATCGCATTCCGTTTATCGTGAAACTCAACCACAACGAACTTCTCACCTACCCCAATTCGTATAATCAAATATTGTTCGGATCCGTGGATCAAGCATTCGATATGGGAGCTGTGGGCGTGGGAGCGACGATTTATTTCGGGTCGCACGAATCACGGGAGCAAATAACAACCATTAGTGAGGTATTTGAATATGCGCATTCCCTCGGGCTCTTCACCATACTCTGGTGCTATGTTCGTAATCCTGCATTCAAAAAACGCAAAGATTATCATGCAGCGGCGGATCTCACGGGTCAGGCAAATTATTTAGGAGTAACGCTAGGTGCCGATCTCATCAAACAAAAACTTCCGGAGAATAACGGGGGATTTACTGCGCTTCGTTTTGGTAAAACGCATCCCGCGATGTACACCAGCCTTAGTTCGGATCATCCGATTGATTCGACGCGCTATCAGGTTGCAAATAATTTCATGGGTCGCATTGGTCTCTTGAGTTCTGGCGGAGAATCCCATGGCGCGTCGGATTTGGAGGATGCTGTTCGTGCAGCAGTGATCAACAAACGCGCTGGCGGAATGGGATTGATCTCTGGTCGCAAAGCATTTCAACGTCCCATGGATGAAGGCGTGGAATTGTTGCATGCGGTTCAAGATGTTTATCG
>CAZOCX010000135.1:0-1837 GCA_964578475.1 uncultured Gammaproteobacteria bacterium
GCGTTCGCACTGCGCGCCAGAACGAACAGTAAATCCGAGAGACGATTCAGATATTGAAGAACGACCGCAACATGGGGATCTTTTGATAAGAGCGCAGAGGTCCAACGCTCTGCACGACGAGCAACCGTACGCGCAAGATGAAGAAGACTCCCAACGCGGTTGCCTCCAGGAAGAATAAATGCATGTAAGGCTGGAAGCCGCTCATTCCATTCATCAATTAGATGTTCGAGGGTTTCGACATCATGTTTCGAAATCCGTTCAACTCCTGATGAATGATGTTTTGGTGTCGCAAGATCAGAACCGACCCGAAAACACTGATGCTGAAGCATCAGAAGAATTTTGTTGAGGTCAGGGTCCAAGCACACCGATCGTACGCAACCTAAAATCGCATTGAATTCATCGACCGATCCGTATGCACGTAATCGAATATCGGATTTTGAGATGCGTTCTCCTCCGACGAGTCCCGTCATCCCTTGATCTCCGGTTTTGGTGTAGATCTTCATCGACGTTGTGGAAAAGTATCACAGATCGTCTAGGAGAGATAATGAATCTTTGGTATAATTCATCTAACATTAACATTAATGCATTAGAGGAGGTATGGCAAGAAAACGTGGCACAGCGAAAAAATCATCGATGATATCGAAAATATCGAACGCCTGCGCATCCAAAACGTGTCGCTGTCATCTCACACATACGGAACGATTGAGTATTGTATTCGGAATGGTCGGAGCTGTTGGCGCTACGGTTGCATTTTGGGCAATGTCGCTGCATTTCAATTCTTAAGATTCCAATTTAGGATTCATTCCACAAAACGAATTTTTGCGGAATGAAATCTTCATATAGAAGGGAGGTGATTCGATGAAGATGAACAAATGGGGCGCACTATTCTTACTCGTGGGAGGACTCGTGCATTTGATTCCCTCACTGTATACATGGCTGGAGGATCTTACCGGCGGAACACCGTGGATTCAAATTATCGTGGGTGTGATTTCGGTAATCCTTGCATTAACCATGCTCGCACAAAAAGAAGCCTAAATGAACGGAAGGGGAGTGACGCAAGTCGCTTGTTGTTGAAAGCCGTTTTTTCTCGAACGAATTTTTCTTTTCCAACAAAAAGTTCGTCAAAGAAGTAATCGTTTAATGTTAACCTTACATCTGTTATGAGTATCATGACATTCCTCGGGATGTTAGTCCCCATCGTGATCGTCGCACTGGTATTGATTGGGATCTATGTGATTGTGCGAAGAAAACATCCAACTCCCGGACAGTTCCGGTGGAATCAACAAAGTTTGATGGCGGCTTATGCGTATGTCATGGTATTCGCAAGTGTTGTCATGTTTGTTGTGGGATGGTCAAATTTTAATCAAAGCGCGTTAAGCACGATTTTTGGACAGAAATTTGCTTACTCGCGGGAATATGTATCATGTGATGTTCCAGTAAAAGTTTCCGAACCCAATGCAGTTCCATGTGAAGGAACATACGAGTATGATCTGATCGCGCCAAAGCGAGATTTAATCCAAGGCGTGACGCTAATGGTCGTTGCTGCTGTGCTTGGTGTCTTGCATCTCCTGATGACGAAACGCATTTCGAAAACAAAAGAAACAGACTTTATCCATCGCACGTTTATCCTCTTGGGGTTAATCGCATTTGGAATCGGGACATTGATTGCTCTTCCGATTGGGATTTTTACGACGATCAATTATTTCCTGTATGGAATTGTGGATTCCAGTAGGTATTTTCCACAGGAATCACAAATCCCTGGACCCTCACTTGCTGTCGCAGTTGCGCTGTTGCCGATTTGGATTTGGTTTCTTGTGCAGTTCCAGAATCGAACACA
>CAZOCX010000136.1:0-1775 GCA_964578475.1 uncultured Gammaproteobacteria bacterium
ATGATGTTTATCGCAAACATCTTCAGCACGCAGGCACGCAACATGCCCATCATTGGCGATCCCAATGATTTTTGGATGATCTTGGGAATCATGGGATTAATTTTAGTCAGCACATTGTATTATTTCCGGCGCAACGGATGGATTCGTTAGTGTATGAAACTGTTTAATACGTTGACACAGAAAAAAGAAACGTTTCGTCCCTTAATGGACAACGAAATTCGCATGTACACCTGTGGACCGACCGTGTACAGTCGCGCCCATATCGGAAACTTGCGGGTGTATGTTACAGCAGATGTATTGAAACAAACACTAATTCAGAATGGGTTTACCGTAAAACATGTCGTGAATATCACGGACGTCGGGCATTTGACGGGCGATCTCAATGATGGTGAAGACAAAATGGTGAAGGCTGCGCAGAAGGAACGAAAGAGTGCGTGGGACATTGCAAAAGAATATGAAGGATGGTTCAAAAAAGATGTTGCGGATTTACACATCCAACCCCCTACCCTCTACGTTCGCGCGACCGAACACATTGCAGATCAGATTGCATTGATTCAAGAACTCGAGAAAAAAGGATTCACCTATCGCACGTCGGATGGTGTGTATTTTGATACCAGTAAACTATCGGATTACGGCAAACTTGCGCGTCTCGATATTTCCGGACTACAAGAAGGTGCGAGGGTGAAAAAAACTTCTGGGAAAAAACATGTTACGGATTTTGCGCTCTGGAAATTTTCTCCTCTGAAAACCCAGCGTGATATGGAATGGGATAGTCCTTGGGGCAAGGGATTTCCGGGCTGGCATATTGAGTGTAGTGCCATGAGCGCAAAATATCTTGGGGTGCCGTTTGACATTCATACTGGCGGCATTGATCTCATTCCTCTGCATCATACCAATGAAATTGCACAAACCGAAGCAGCGACTGGAAAACTCCTTGCGCAAACGTGGGTGCATTCGGAATTCTTAAATCTGCATGAAGGAAAGATGGCAAAGTCCGAGGGCAATGGGTTGACACTCGATACCTTGCGCGAGCAGAGTATTTCACCGTTGGGTTATCGATACTATTTACTCAATACGCATTATCGACAACCCATTGAATTTTCGTGGAAGGGTGTAAAGGCTGCAGAAACCGCGTATCAAAAACTGTTGCATCGACTTGCAGAATTGGATCCTCCAAAAAT
The DNA here is from genome assembly GCA_964578475.1 of uncultured Gammaproteobacteria bacterium. Taxonomy (GTDB): domain Bacteria; phylum Patescibacteriota; class Patescibacteriia; order JACPL01; family CAZOCX01; genus CAZOCX01. The sequence continues at coordinate 1,182 of CAZOCX010000136.1, forward strand.
CGGATGCGCAGAATTGGAACGACAATTTTCTGCTGCACTGAATGATGATTTGAATGCACCCAAAGGACTTGCGGTGATGTGGGAATTAGTGAAATCCAAAAATCCCAGTTCGACGATTCACCGGAGTTTACTCGCGATGGATACGATGTTGGGACTTGGACTTTCGGAATACAAGCAAGAAGATTTGCCATCGCATATTTTGGAGTTAATGGCAGAGCGTCAATCTGCGCGTGAGGAAGATGACTTCACGAGTTCGGACCTGATCCGAAAGCGCATCGAAGCTGAAGGATTTGTGGTGGAAGATACACCCGACGGGCAACGTGTGCGGAAGAAACGGTAGTGCCCCCGGGGCCTGCCATCGCTCTCCTCGTTCCCGTCCTCTTCCCCCGCCAGGGTACGATGTCGATTCATTACGATGAATCGCATCTCGTTCTCGGCCTCGGTTTTTTCTTTTTTAATACACTAAGGACAGAACCTCGGCCTGCGAAAGCCCCTGTCGGAGAAAGAGAGACGGAAACGAGTACTCTGTTAGCTTAGGATAGATTCAGTCCGCGGGTGACACGGGGAGACCCTGGGGATCCGACGACCGTTATA
>CAZOCX010000137.1:0-1764 GCA_964578475.1 uncultured Gammaproteobacteria bacterium
CTAGTTCTTTGATCATTTTATCGTACGCCAAACACCCATAATACAGCGCGTCTTTGCGAAAGCCTTTCAGCCAAACAATATTCGCTGCAATATCCAACAGACGTTTTTCTTCAGCGGTAAACGAAAACCGCGTAAGATAATCTTCGCGTTCGTGCAGGATTTCTGTACTTCCGTTTTCCAGACGCGCGAGTTCTTGTTGAGGGTCTACATCTTGTCTTACCATCTCCGACCATTGATGGAGAAAATGGCTGAAGGGATAGTCTGGCCCCATATAGGTATACGGCAGCCAATGCCATTTTTGATGATGCTGTTCCAACGCGTTCCGGACATTGCTTTCGAGCTTTTCGATTCCGTGCTCGGGATGCGAGCTGCGAAAGTGATCGCACGCTTTTGCATTCTGCAAAATCATTTGCAAAACCGCGAGCGACTCGCGCTCTTCTTGGGCCTGCATACTGGAGCGCTCCGGAGTAGTCAGGACACTAAAGATGCGTGAAATGTGTTGCTCATCATTTTGAACGCGGCGGCGAACAAGATCGGTTAAGAATGTTGTAAAATCTTCGCCGTCCGAATCCACAAACCATGTTGTGGGTAGAGACACACCATGCGATTCTTCTAATACTCCATAGAGCTCGGCAAACCTTTGTTGCAACATTTTTTCGGACCACTCCCGGACATCGCTGCGATCAATCTCACGAGCACGACTAAATAATGTTTCGTTCAACACGCGTGCTTCTTCGTGAATTTTTTCCACACGATCCGGATCTGTCTGCAGCACACGCAAACCTTCTGTGACCATTTCGCGCAATTCATGATACAGAAAATACGCTGCCAAGTGTCCGGGCTCGTTCGAAGGAAATAACCCGTGCTGAATCACACGCTTGCCTAACAGTCGATCTTGATATCGATAGATTGCATGGCAAATCTCTGGCCCAAACCAAAGCGGCATGTGTTGAATTTCAAAATTGAGGCGGAACATGTTGTTCATGTGTGGAAACCGTTTGTTAGGGGTCAGACCTCGTACAGGGTTCAACCCGGTAAATCATTAGAGTTTTCGTACAATTCCTTTGGTAGCATCCACTTCGACGCGATCGCCGTCTTTCAGGATTTTGGTGCCCATCTTCACACCCACAATACACGGTTTTTTCATTTCGCGAGCAACAATGGCTGCGTGACACGTGAGTCCGCCCACATCTGTGACAAATGCAGCGGCCTTTTTCATGGCGGGCAATATCGACGGATCTGTAGACTGCGAAACCAGCACATCTCCTTCTTCGACTTTCTGCATTTCACCCGCATGAAATACGATCTTTACTGTGCCACGCACGGTTCCCGGATAGGCAATGTCGCCCTTGAGTTCCCCCACATTTTCAGGTTTGGGAAGCGATGATACGACCGGCGCTAATTTTTTTCGCGCAACTGCTCCTGTATAGAATCGCAATGTTCCGTTCTCCAATACACGCGCAGAGAATTGTTCTGCTTCATTGAGGAGATGGGGGTCGAGTGTGCCGTGCTCGAGAGCAAGGATAAGATCTCCGATATATAAAAGAGAGAGTTGCTTTACGGACGCATGATTCCGACGCGCGAGTTCTTTTAGGAACGGTTCAAATGCGGAGTAACCCTGATAAAATGCATCCACACGTACGGTTTTTTCAAACAGCACGCGGCGCAATAATGTCAAAAGATGCATCAGTTCCTTACTCAACGAAAGACGTTGTTCAAGTTTCTGCTGTTTTTTGCGATGTTCTTCATCTGCATTAAGAAGTT
>CAZOCX010000138.1:0-1711 GCA_964578475.1 uncultured Gammaproteobacteria bacterium
TTAACATGAAGGGACTATTTTGATATCGTAGAAGCATAAGCATTTAACCATTTATTGTATGAAAACAAATAGAAAAGGGCAGAGGATACTCTGGATCGCCGCCATCGTTGGTTTTTTTGCCTTTGCACTTCCGGCTTCGGCCGCCGAAATCTATGTGGATGCCTCGGCAGCGGATGGAGGGGACGGAACGGAAGCATCGCCCTACAATACGCTCAATCGAGCACTTCTCGATATTATCCCTGGAGAAGCAAATACGATCCATGCGACCGGCGTCTTTCATGAATATGTCAAAGTCGGTCCGGAATACGGCGGAACAAGCGAAGAAACTCGGACGACCCTTCAGAGGTGGGACGGCCGGGACCAACCCGTAAATGATGCGCGAGGAACGGCAATCCCGGGAGATATTTTCGATCTAACCGGGGCCTATATCACACTGCGCGGGTTCGAAGTCATTGGTGCGAACCAAGCGGCAAATATCTGGTCCGGAGACGGCGCCCATCATGTCATTGTGGAGGATAATTTTTCCCATGGCGCCTATGGAAATAATTCAAAGGGCGTCTGCTATCGTAATTCCCGCGATGGAATCATCCGAAACAATATTACGACCAACAACGACTATGTCGGAATTTATGTTCCGGGCCAGGGTTCCGTGAACGTCGAAGTCTACAATAACATCTCGTATGAGAACGGACGGTATGGCATCCGAGGCGTCGAAGGGTCCGACAATCTTTATATCCATCACAATACCGTCTATAACAATGGGTATATCGATGATTCGCCGGATATCAGCGGCATCAGCTATACCTCCTCCCAGCCGGCCTTGGCGAGCGGGGTTGTGATCGAAGAAAATATCGTTGAGAATGAAAAAATCGGGATCCATGTCGAGCGAGGGAACGATCTTCGCATTTCTAATAATCGCATCGTGACCGGAGAACGTTCGGGTGTCAACATTCGAAATTCTGAATTTGTGACGGTCGAAAACAACACCATCGAGGGATTTGCATTTTCAGGCATCAATATTGAATCAAGCCATGATCTTCAAATCGAAAAGAATGTTCTTCGAGAGAATAGCGTGAATGTGCGGAGTTTTTCCAATGTGGGCGTTCTCTTGACGCGAAACGAATTATTGGACAACGCCCAAACCAATGTATCCATGAATGGGGGTACTCGAGTTGCCTTGGAGAACAACATCCTTGCAGGGAACGGAGGAACGGCCATCTGGATGATGAATGTTGAACAATCCCGCATCCTTCACAATACGATCGTGAATCACACGTATGGAATTTCCTTTTCTTCTCCCGGACAGCCGAGTTTCCATGCCAGGGTGTTCAATAATCTCTTTCACAACCTCAAAACGGTCTATATCTATAAAGAAAGCAACACCGATGGCATCCGCCTTGGCAACAATGCCTACTCCTCGGTGGTGAATTATGCCTCTGTGCAAAGTATGCCTCGAACGCGGATGAATTTTTGCTGGGCCGAAGGCAAAGATTGCACCTCGCTCGAGATTCAAGATCCGCGATTTGTAGATGAAGCCGCCGGGGATTTTCATCTCCAATGGAATTCTTCATTAATTGGAAAAGGAGATCCGACCCATGCGACGCTCGTGGACATAGATGGCGATGATCGATTGAGCGACGGAACGGTGGATATCGGGGCGGACGAAGCGCAGCGCCTTGGGTTGCCGAGGTCAAACTTCGCAATCTAAATA
>CAZOCX010000139.1:0-1710 GCA_964578475.1 uncultured Gammaproteobacteria bacterium
TCATTGCCCGCGAACTTAGAGTACCGTGCATCGTGGGAACGAAGGTAGGAACAAAGGTGATTAGAGATGGCAACAAAGTCGAAGTGGATGCTGAGAGAGGTATTGTAAACATAAAGAGTAAGAAGGTATAGTAGAATTATCCTCGGTATTATGAGGAAACATTTTTGCTATAGTTAAGAAATTGTCAATCATCTCCCTATGCCCGGCACACGTGAAGAACGGTTTGAACAATGGCTTCTGTTTGTTATCTACTGAATCTCATGCAACGCAAACGATTACTTGAAGCAAATATTTGGAAGTATTATATCTTACGGATCTTCGTCAAGCGACTGGTCTGGCCGATTTTGACGATTTTTTTGGTTCGGAATGCATTGTCGCCGTTAGAAATTGGGATTGTGTTTTCGGTGGGCACGCTCATTGGCCTGGTTCTGGAAGTTCCGAGCGGCATGATCGCAGATCGTATTGGACGCAAATCCTCCATTCTCATTGCAAACCTCGGATGGGTGATGAGTATGGCGATCTTTTGGCAAGCGGAGTCGTTCATGGGATTTCTGATCGCTAATGCGCTCTATTGGGGCGTAGGAAGTTTGTGGTCTGGAACGCATGAAGCATTGATTTATGAAACACTCGAAGAATTGGGACGCGCATCAGAGATCAAGAAAGTTTCTGGAAGAGCGTTGTTCATCTCTCAAGTCACCACCGGCGTATTATTTGTGATCGTTCCGATGATTGCAGCATTTTCCCTTCGGTTGCCGTTTCTCATCAATGCGATTGTGTTCATCGGAACGTGTATTCTTACACTCACCCTCGTCGAGCCCAAACGCAGTCAAAGTGTCACGGAGCAGGAAATGGGAAAAGATGTATGGGGCATTAAAACCTTTTTCTCCAATCATGCGCTGCTTGCGACCGGACTGTTCTTTGGATTGATGGAAGGGATTAATGGAATCCTAGATGGTTTTCGTCAAGTGTATTTAGACGTCATTCATGTGGATATTGTGTATTTTGGACTGATCTATATGGTGTTGCGGTTGCTTACGGGAATTGCCGGCACGATGGTGGAACGGATCGAACATGTGATCGGACAACGCGCGGCGTTTGTATCCATCATGGTCATCTCGCTTTCTTCATATATCGGACTGTATCTGATCGATTCGTTGTATGGTTTACTGTTCATTGCATTGGATGGAATCAGTAGTGGATTAGCCCGCCCGATGGAACAAGAATTTTTGAATCGCACCATCCGAAATTCTCAACGCGCGACACTTCTTTCGGTTTCTAATTTGGTGGGAAGTCTGATCCGTGCTGCCGCGGTATTTTTGGGAGGCGTGGTCATTGAAGCGTACGGTATTCACGTGGGGTTTTTGTTTACTGCTATCCTGTTCATTGTTTTTGTAATGCCGGTATTCGTATGGTTCCTGCGAAAAGTTTCTGTTGTCAAAATCGCTTCTCGTCCGTAGACTATAGACATCACATGATGAAATGAAACTTAGAAATGCAAAAACAAGATGAGATGCGACGGGTTGGAGCAAGAAAAAATACGATGTGTAGCCGTAGCTACACGGAGTGTTTTTTCTTGGGAAACCCGAGCAGATCGCTTGCTTTTTGCATTGATGGGGTACACGTTCATCATGTGATGTCTATAGTGTTATTATTGATTCTCTATGGCACAAGAAATGGAAACAAAAGTGCTGGATATTGATGCAGAAGTCA
>CAZOCX010000140.1:0-1661 GCA_964578475.1 uncultured Gammaproteobacteria bacterium
GCGAAGCCCGATGTTCTGAATTCTTGCCCCTTCGGGCTCGGTCTTCGACAAATTTGTTCTCTCACCGTACGAAGATGTACGGCTCGGTCGCAAATTTGTCTCCAGAACTTCGCATCTCGCTGAATTTATGGGTTCACGTTTAACGATTCCTCCTTGTTCTTCCATATCTTATTAAGAAAAAGGCTTGTTGAGTACGCCGGACTCTAGCACCTCGCGTGTATAGCGATCCAAATCGCTCATTGCAAGCATTTCTTTAACGTTGAGCCATCGATACTCCGAGTGCTCTTCATTTAATGCTGGCGTCCCTGCGGTATCCGCAACATACGCTAAACGCACCACATGTCGACCATTGCCGCGCAAAATATCCTGTGCAGCAATCAACCGTGGAGTAGAATTCATCGAGAGTTGAATTTCTTCCTGCAATTCGCGCGCAAGATTTTCTTCAAGACGAATTCCGGGTTCGATTCTGCCGCCGGGAATGTCCCATGCATCTGGAATACCGGGATAGAATTTTTCGGATCGATGCAACAACAAATACTTGCCATCAGGATTTTTCAAAAAAACTTTCACACCGACTTGTAGAACCACATTCATAAATGTAATTGGTTCTTGTATTTTTCAAAAAACAGAGGAATTTGAGAATGAACATTGCTCGGGACCGTATCCTTAGTGAACCATTGCACATCTTCGATTTTCTGCGGTTCGTTATTTTTCACTAGGTTTGGATCTACCTGCACTTTAAAATCCAATGCAATCCAATGCGTCTTGCGACCATTGTATTCGCGGTGCACATCGCGGAATCCTAAAAATTCGTACTCCATGACATGTGTTGCGTATTCTTCCTGAATTTCTTTGCGAATGGTTTCTTCAACGGTCTGCCCAAATTCAATACCGCCTCCTCCCACATCCCAGCATCCATGCTCATCGCGCGTGTTCGCATTACGCTTGGCCATGATAAATCGGCCGTTGCCATCATGGCAAAAAAACACCACGCACACGCCGATATGATCGATGCCTTTTGTAGGTGGTGCTTTCATAGGTACAACATCGAGTTACAAGGAGTTAAGAATACGAATGCAAAAAGTCACGAACTTGCATCAGCGCAATTCGATGACTACGGAAGTTGGTTACTTCATCGCGATCCATTTCTGCATAGGTTTTGGTTTGTCCATCTGGAATGAAGAATGGATCCCACCCCCATCCGTTGATACCACGTGGTATCGGAGGAATCGTACCGTCCACACGACCGAAAAAATGTTCCATGCAAGTTCCGTCGTAATAGGTCAGGATGGTTTCTGTATACACGCGATGGTCGTTGAACGCGTTTGCAATTTCACAGACGCGTTTCAGTCCCACCTGCGTCCAAAACCATTTGATGAGCGGACCTGGAAATCCATTCAAACACGAAAAATACACAGATTGATCCCATACAAGTAATGGTTTATGAACGCGATTCCATGCTTGTTGGGCTTTGTGCTCAGCGATCTTTTTCGCATCCAATTCTTGAAGTTCATCCAAGTCCATCTCTAATGATTGGATGGGAATGCCTAAAATCTGTTCTGCTTCTCGGAGTTTGTCCTCGTTCGATGTAATAAGATAGATATCCATTTTTAATCGAAGATAAGACCATTCTTTTGAGCGCTCCCATCCTACAGCAATCA
>CAZOCX010000141.1:0-1640 GCA_964578475.1 uncultured Gammaproteobacteria bacterium
ATCATTACCGAAGGGCTACTGACCGACGCATCCGGATCGGTCAAAGCGATTTGGTTTCGGCAACCCTTTATTACGAAAAATTTAAAAATCGGAGCCGAGGTATTTCTATCCGGAAAAGTCGTTGCAGATGCGTTTGGATTGCAGCTTCAAAATCCTACGTATGAATCGGTCTCAACAAATCCAACGCACACGGCTCGATTGGTTCCTGTTTACCCTGCGACATACGGACTGACACAAAAACAAATTCGTTATGTCGTGAAACGTGTGCTACCGATGTGTCCCCAACTTCAAGACCCGTTGCCAGAAGATCTCCGCACTGCCGAGCAACTTCTTTCTCTTTCTAATGCAATTCAACGTATCCATGGCCCATCGTCATTTCAGGATATTGAAGATGCTCGGATGCGACTGGGAATCGATGAATTGCTGATTGTCCAACTAGGCAACGCACTTCTCAAGCAAGATTTGGATCAGCAACGCGCGGAACCGATTCCGTTTTCAAAAGAGCGTGTTCAAGCATTCGTGCAACGCCTTCCATTTCAACTCACGAATGCGCAACGCAAAAGCGCATGGCAGATCCTCCAGGATCTCGAACGCACGCATCCCATGAATCGCTTGTTGGAGGGAGATGTCGGATCCGGAAAAACCGTGGTTGCGGCGATTGCTGTTGTGAACGTCGCAGAGCATAAAAAACAAACAGCCTATATGGCGCCCACGGAAATTCTTGCATCCCAGCATTACACGACATTCCGTACATTACTTCCATCCAATGCCGTGGCGTTACTCACATCGTCTCGTTCGGAAGTGAATGGCGCTCCTTGCAGTCGCGCTGAACTCCAGCGTCAAATTGCGGGGAATGATATTGATCTCGTGATTGGAACGCATGCCTTAATTCAAGAAGACGTACGGTTTCTGGATTTGGCATTCGCGATTGTCGATGAGCAACATCGATTTGGAGTGGAACAACGAAAAAAACTTCGAGCCATGTCGGGAAATCCGGAAACACTGCCGCATTTGTTATCCATGACCGCTACCCCGATTCCTCGCACACTTGCACTTACGATTTTTGGTGATTTGGATCTTTCGATTCTCGATGAAAAACCTCAAAATCGCACACCCATCCAAACCCGTCGTGCGTCGCTCACAAACCTCGAATCGGTATTTTCGCATATCCAATCCGAAGTACAATCCGGTCACCAAGCATTCGTGGTTTGTCCGCTCATTCAAGAAAGCGACATCCTCCCCCGCTCGTCTGCAGAAAGTGTATATGCCGAATGGAAACAACGCATGCCGAACATCCGCATGGAATTATTGCATGGAAAAATGAAAACAGCAGACAAAGAATCGACCATGCAACAATTTTATGGTCACAACATCGATGTGTTAATTGCTACTGCAGTGATCGAGGTGGGCGTGGATGTTCCGAACGCAACGATGATGGTGATTTTAGGCGCTGAACGGTTTGGGCTCGCGCAACTCCACCAATTCCGTGGACGCGTGGGACGCGCAGAGCACGCGTCGTACTGTTACGTCATTCCCGATGATGACAATTCTGGTCGTGAGCGTATTGACGCGTTTGTCGCGTCCAATGATGGATTCCAACTGGCGGAATTTGATCTGCAGAGCCGCGGCCCTGGCGAAGT
>CAZOCX010000142.1:0-1613 GCA_964578475.1 uncultured Gammaproteobacteria bacterium
ACGCAGTGCGCACAGAAATCGATCAAATGATTCCGTGGTTTGAACATCCGTATCGCGAACGCGTGGAACAACTAGCGCCGTTGATTCAACAGATCGCGCCCTCTATTCCTAAGCGCCGTGAGCGCGTGCAACACATTGGATTATTCGGATACTCCCGTGACGTCTCGGGCGTGCAACTTCCGCGCGCCATTGGATTTGCTGCATCCTGCTATTCTCTCGGTATTCCACCCGAATTACTCGGAACAGGTCGCGGATTAAAAATAGCTTACCTGCAAGGCAAACTGGAAATTATCGAATCGCTGTATCGAAACCTGCGATCTGATCTGGAACGCGCAGGAAAATTCTTTCGGCGCGAAAGTTTAGAGGAATTAGGATTGGGTGCATTCAAAGAAGATATTGATGCGATTGAAAAATACCTGGGGCATCCGTTAGGACCAGAAACATTAGTACAACATGAACACGCGGACCGTGTTGCGGAAATCATTACCTCGATGAAAAACGGTACACTGTCCCAAGACGCCATTCTTCGTGCAGCGGTATTGCGCAAGGCAATGGGATAGATGGAATACCCGCCTATTGCATCACGCTTGTCATTGCGACCCAGCCCCAGTTTTTGAAAAAAAACTGGGGCTGGGTCGCAATGACATTTGGAATATCCTCCTTCGCCAAGGCTTCAGAGGATTGTCTTATTAGACAATACACTAAGGAGAACAATAATCCGGCTGACGCGAGAACGAGCGTGTCACCATCCTGCGCCTGCGCAATCGTCTCTTCAAGGCTTCCTAGCAAAACACAAAATTCAGCCATGTTGGAATCCCTCACAAACAGAATGTCGACGTGCAAACCCCGACGTTCGGCAGGGTTTTGGGAGTTATATCACGCTTTGCGTTTTGATTCAAGCTGCGCTAATTCTTCGGAAACCACGCGTCGATCATCCCATGGCGCAGGTTTTCCGCCAATGACAATGGATTGCTCTGCGCCTTTACCGGTGATCAATACAACATCACCGGGTTCTGCGATCTCTAAACACTTACGAATGCCCTCGCGACGATCTTGGATGCGAAATAAATCTTGGCCATCGCGCTTGCCATTTTTCAGTGCTGCTTCGGCAATATCATCAATAATCTTTTGAGGGTCGTCTTCATACGGGTCGACATTCGACACCACGATAACCGCAGCTTTGCGTGCAGCAATCGCACCCATGATCGGGCGCTTCCGCGGATCTCTACCGCCACCTTCTGCACCAAGCAACACGATCACATGCCCATCTGTTCCTGCCATCGCACGCGCTGCATCACATGCAACGGTCATGCTTTCTTTTTCGTGTGCATAATCCACAATCACCGTGAACGGTTCGCGCTGCAACATTTCCATGCGGCCTGGAATTTCTTTCAAAGATTGCAACCCGAATGCCACGCGTTCGACAGATAACCCCAAGACATTTGCGACTCCAAACACCGGTAAGGCATTCCAGACATTGAATCTTCCAGGAATGTTTAATTGCACTTCCTGCTCTCTGACGCGAAATCGCACCAATTCCCGTTCTTCGCGAATATGCTCTGCGCGGAAATCCGCAGGGTGGTCAATGCCAAATGTCCGTTGCTGATCCGCAG
>CAZOCX010000143.1:0-1589 GCA_964578475.1 uncultured Gammaproteobacteria bacterium
ATACGAGTGATGGAGTTCTGCGAAGTCCAGAGGGCGAAGCAGACTGGCTCACCTATACCAATGAGGACTATGGGTTTGAGTTTAGGTATCCAAAGGAGTGGGAAATAATCGAAAATGAAAATTATATAGGTGTTTATGATGCACAGAGCTATAAATTTGCAATAAAGCCTAATACAACCGATGCCGTGGCGGACGTACATATAAATATATACGAAAAATTAGATGAAGCTCCGTTTATTATAAATGACGATATTAAAACTTCATTAGATGAATCTGAAATCAAAGGATATATTAAAAATGTTGAGTTAGTTAGTCCTCAAGTATATAGTTTTATAGAACATAATGCCTATTATGATGAGGAGCAAATGGTTTATTATTTTGAAATGAAAAATAGACTCATATCATTTAGTTATTTCATCAATAATGAACAGATAATTGATGAATATATTATTGGAACCGTTAGCAGTATTAAAAACTCCTGATTTAGCGTTAGTGCCTTCAAAGTACTGGAGACACTAGGCTAGCTCAGGAACCCTCCAAAAGCTAGAAATCGCACCTTCACAACAAAAAGTGAGGTAACTCATGGAACGCATCCTGCGTCTCCTGATCCAGATCACCAAGACCGGCCAGTATACTTATCCACTTCCCAATTTTTCCACCCTATGCTATCCTCCACATACAATCTAGCTACAAGAAAGCGCGTCCAACCCTTTGCAGCAGTCCGTTTCGCACGAAACCCTGTTCTGAAGTGTGGACGTGTATTTATTTATCAATAAACCCTATGAAATATATACTCTCAATTTTCACCCTCTCATCCCTCGTCGTGCTTACCGGCTGCACAGCCACCCAAGTGCCGGCTAACTCTAACAAGACAGGGGACACTAATGATAATACGAATGTTGTTACTGAAATAAACACAAACACCAATAAGTCCGTTGAAGTTGTAGACAATACCAATGAAGTTGCTGTAGATCTTGAAACAAAAGAGGAAATTGATACTTCAGACTGGCTTACATACACCAATGAAGAGTATGGGTTTAGTTTTAGGTATCCAGGGGAGTGGGAAATTATAGACAAAGAACAGTGGCAATGCATCGAGTTAATTAGTCCAGAACTTAAAACTTATAATGCTGAATGGTCAAAAAAGTATTCCAATGTGGCAAGTGTTGATACCGATGCGGTAAAAACATACGATGTCAATATTTGTTACAAAGAAAATATTGAAAAGCTAGCTTTAAAAAATTGGATTGAAAAAAATATAGATTCCACTTGGGTCATTGCAAGTACAACAAAAAATTTAAATGATCAGCCAGGTATTGAATTAACAACAGATGTATTGGGACTTTGGAAAGAATTATACTTAGCTTCTACGGAAGGTATTATTAGGATTTCCAGACTTGAAAAACCAATTGTGACGCACGCTTTATTAATTGAAGAGATCGTATCAACTATACAGTTAATAAAATAAAAAATATTTTCTACTCTTGAAATTAGCCGACAAGAACATGTTGTCGATTAAAATCAGGAGTGGAAACGACTCCTGACACTGTCGGGCGAATTCTCGTCAGGCAGTAGATCTAGCTCATTCC
>CAZOCX010000144.1:0-1570 GCA_964578475.1 uncultured Gammaproteobacteria bacterium
ACGCAGTGCGCACAGAAATCGATCAAATGATTCCGTGGTTTGAACATCCGTATCGTGAACGTGTGGAACAACTGGCGCCGTTGATTCAACAGATTGCACCCTCTATTCCCAAACGCCGCGAACGTGTCCAACACATCGGGTTGTTTGGATATTCGCGCGATGTGTCGGGCGTGCAACTTCCCCGCGCCATTGGATTTGCTGCATCGTGCTACTCCCTTGGCATTCCACCTGAATTATTAGGAACGGGTTATGGATTGAAAATGACTCACCAGCAAGGCAAACTGGAAGTCATCGAATCGCTGTATCGAAACTTGCGATCCGATTTAGAACGCGCCGGAAAATTCTTTCGGCGCGAAAGTTTGGAGGAATTAGGATTGGGTGGATTCAAAGAAGATATTGATGCGATCGAAAAATATCTGGGACATCCTCTCGGACCAGAGACACCAGAACAACACGAACACACAGACTGTGTTGCGGAAATCATTACCTCGATGAAAAACGGTACGTCATTACAGGATGCTATTCTGCGTACAGCGGTATTGCGGAAGGCAATCGGATAGATGGAATACCCGCCTAGTGCATCACACTTGTCATTGCGAGGAGTGAAGCGACGAAGCAATCTCAAATCATCGTGGAAGATTGCTTCCCCAGCCCCAGTTTTCAAAAAAAACTGAGGCTGGGTCGCAATGACATTTGGTATTGACCACCCTGCGCATTCGCAATGGCCTCCGCAAGGCCTCCGGGCAAAACACAAAATTCAGCCATGTTGGGTTCCCTTCACAAAATATCGACGTGCGTCCCTTCCGACGTTCGGTAGGGTTTGAGGAGTTATATCATGCTTTGCGAGCAGATTCAAGCCGAGCGAGTTCTTCTGACACCACGAGTCGATCATCCCATGGCGCAGGTTTTCCGCCAATGACAATGGACTGTTCCGCGCCTTTACCGGTAATCAATACCACGTCACCGGATTGGGCTAATTCTAAACACTTGCGAATACCCTCGCGACGATCTTGGATGCGAAACAAATCTTGGCCATCCCGCTTACCGTTTTTCACACTGGCTTCCGCAATATCATCAATAATCTTTTGAGGATCGTCTTCATACGGATCCACATTCGACACCACGACAACTGCAGCTTTACGTGCAACGATCGCCCCCATGATTGGTCGTTTACGCGGATCGCGACCCCCACCTTCTGCGCCAAGCAATACGATCACGTGCCCCTCACTCCCCGCCATGGCCCGCGCAGCATCACAGGCAACGGTCATGCTTTCTTTTTCATGTGCATAATCTACAATGACCGTGAATGGTTCACGTTGCAACATTTCCATACGACCCGGAATTTCTTTGAGAGATTGCAATCCAAACGCGACGCGTTCGACGGATAACCCCAAGACATTTGCGACTCCAAACACGGGTAAGGCATTCCAGACATTAAATCGCCCAGGAATGTTTAATTGCACTTCCTGCTCTCTGACGCGAAATCGCACCGATTCCCGTTCTTCACGAATCTGTTCTGCGCGGAAATCCGCAGGGTGGTCAATGCCAAATGTCCGTTGCTGATCCGCAG
>CAZOCX010000145.1:0-1552 GCA_964578475.1 uncultured Gammaproteobacteria bacterium
GGGGGATTGCAGGAATCGGAATGGTTTCTGTATAATCAACACATCTGATTTTTATTCATCCAAATTATGTCTGAAAACCGACAAGGATTTTTTGAGGGTGCATCCCCGAAGCTCCTCTTTACATTTGGTCTGATGGTTGGTGTGACCGCCATATCCATCTTTGCATTTATGGTCACGTTGGGGATTGCGGTCGACGGTACTGGTGGGTCTTCCGATACATCAAATAGTGATTCAGATGTCGCCGGGGTGACTGATACGACGAACACAAATCCTGCTCCAGATGATAATTCAGCCAAACCCATTAATGTAGATGTTACAAAAGTGAAAGGGGACGCTCCGCTCCGAGGAGATCAGGATGCAGAAATTACCGTCGTCGAATTTTCGGACTTTCAATGTCCCTACTGCCAACGCGTGCATCCCACACTCGTTTCTTTGATTCAACAGAACGGAAAAGACGTAAACTGGGCCTTGCAGCATTTGCCGTTAAGTTTTCATCCGAATGCCCAGCCTGCAGCAGAGGCATCCGAGTGTGCGAACGAGCAGGGAAAATTCTGGGAGTTTGCAGACGCAATGTTTGCAAATCAGGACCGATTGGGCAACGACTTATATAATGAACAAGCAGGCACATTAGGAATGAATGTGGATCAATTTAAGAAATGTGTTTCCGATAAGAAATATGCAAGCCGCGTTACCGACGATCTTGCGCTGTCTCGAACGGTCGGAGCGTCCGGGACCCCATATTTCGTAATCATCAATAACAAAACCAAAGAAGCACAGACCGTGAATGGCGCGCAATCGTCAGACGTCTTTCAGCAGGCAATCAACGCACTGAAAAGTTAATCTCCGAAGAGTCACGTGATTCGGTATTTTCCATTCCCAGTGTTACAGTGGGGAGGTCTCTCGATTTCAGTATGGGGGGTGTTTGTCGGACTTGCGTTTTTGGTTGGACTACTTATTATTGATCGTGAATTGCGGAAGAAACAGCCGAACGTTGCGCGGCATGTGGGGAATTTAGGACTGGGGATTTTGTTGAGTTCGATTCTCGGAGCGCGCGTAGCATATTTGATCGATCATTGGGAAGCGTTTTCCACATGGCAAGAGCGCATTGCGGTCTGGGACGGAGGACTCGGAATGCTGGGGGGAATGATTGGCGCAACTGGATTTTTGGTGTTGTACATCCGGCTGCAACGGTTGCCATGGTTCCCGTTGTTAGATCTGTTTGCCTATGTGCTGCCGCTTTCGATTGCGATCGGGCGATTAGGTTGTCACGCGATTGCAGATCATCCAGGTAAACCCACCGGAGCTAATTGGGGATTTGTGGGCTTGGATGGAATTCCACGCCATGAACCTGCGATTTACGAATCCATCATCATGCTCGCGGTATTCGGAATTTTTTTTCTCCTACAAAAATACCACCAAAAACATCACGCCTTGGTTGTTCATGGATTTTTTGTTTCTGTATTTGTGATTCTCTATGGGGTGACGCGATTTCTTCTAGATTTTACACGTGCCGGCGATCCTGTTTACGGTTCTCTGACGTTAACGCAATATG
>CAZOCX010000146.1:0-1541 GCA_964578475.1 uncultured Gammaproteobacteria bacterium
GCGCGTCACTGATAATGACGAGGTCCGTGGTTCGATCCCACGATCGCCCACCAGAACAGTACATTCCCTATTCCGACAAACGTGCATTCTTTTTGTTTAACAAAATGCATACATGTTTGTCGGAAGTATGTCCCTATGCGAGGCTCGTCCTCGCGGAGGTCGAACAATGTCGAGTATGAATGGAAGTGGAGGGGATCATTCCCTCCGAGCCGCGCGAGCTGTGCTCGCCTCTGATCCGGAGCTTCGTGCGAGAGAACTTGCTGGCCTTGGCATCACTGAAGAGCGACTTTGTGCCATTGCTCGTCAGCAAGTTCTTGGAAGCGTGGCCGAAATAATCAGCCAGTTCCTTTCGCTACAGGCCGAATTACGTCGCCAGTGCGCTGGGCAATATCGAGCGAATATTGCCGGTCGGATTCAAGACTGGCGTCGGTTCTGGGGCGAAAAGGACCACGACGGGTCAGCGCTTCTGCGCGGCCAACTCGACCGCTTCAACGCCTCCATTTCTGATTCTCTGGAGGTATTGCCCCTTGCGCTATAGGATGTCTCGGCCGTCTTGCGGTCTCTCCCCTCCATTGAGGAGGACGAGACCGCTATTTTTTGATTGACTTTCGGCACAAAATTCCGTATTCTACGTGTGTTCTTGAAGCAAGAACAGCTAAAAAATCGCAGTACTAATAAATAGAAACTGCAGTGAATGAATAAGGGTCCCCTAAAATTCTGTGGAATTTTAGGGAAGAGCGGGACGTGCTACGGAGACCGGAATCAGTTCAGAAAATATTTCTGAACTGATGGAGGTCGCAGTACACGATCACGCGCGCCGGGGTAGCTCAGTGGTAGAGCAGAGGCCTGAACTCTTCGGGCCCACCGATGGTAACATCGGATGTAAAAATCGGGTGAATTCGGGGAAGTCCTGATGTATGTCGGGATAATCCCGAGCCAATCCTTGTAGGGTTCAAAGTTACAAGGCAGGTGTAGAGACTAGCGAGTGAGTCCCAACAATAATCTCGCACAAAGCGCCCGATCCGCCGTAGGCGGAATGAGATAGTCCGATCCTCAGGGAAACTTGAGAAAATTGCTCGGAAGAGCCTTGTGTCGTCAGTCCGATTCTGACTCCCGGCACCACCATTCGACAAAACCGACGCCTCCGTCTAGGATAAAAGGAGGCCGGTTTTGATTATCATTTTTTTCTATGAACATCGAAGTGGAACAAACCGTAACGCTCAAGAATCCCGATGCAATGCGCACAAAATTGCAAGCGATGGGCGCCACGTATCAATACACGAAACACCAGATCGATCACTATTTCACGTCTCATGACGAGGACTTTCGTTCGCAAGGCCGATACCTGCGCATTCGCATTGAAGATGACGCAGTGACTGGAAACTTGGAGTACCACACATCAACCGGCGAAACCAGCGCTCAAGAACGTGAAGTGGAAGTCTCCGATGTCCGCATGACCAAAGAAATCCTCACGAAATTAGGATTTCGAAAAATGGTTACTGTCGACAAACAACGCGAGGCATGGAAATTCGGCGATATCA
>CAZOCX010000147.1:0-1512 GCA_964578475.1 uncultured Gammaproteobacteria bacterium
CACGGAAGGGAGGTGATTCGATGTTAGATGTGGACATGAACTATTGGGCGGTCTTAGTCGCCGCTGCCGCTTCCATGGTGATTGGATCGGTCTGGTATTCCCCGATGTTGTTTGGAAACGTTTGGATGAAGCTCGTCGGGAAAACCCAAGAAGACATCAAAGGCAACCGAATGGCTCCGATGACGTGGGCTATTGTGTTCGCACTCGTCACAGCATGGATACTGGGCGTTGTCATCGCATGGGCAGGAGCTTCGTCGGTCGGTGAAGGACTGCAAGTCGGATTCTGGATGTGGTTTGGATTCGTCCTTACATCCATGGCCATGAATGCGATGTTTGAAGGACGACCCGCAAAATTATTGTGGATCAACCTAGGAAACCAACTCGTTTCCCTACTTGTCGCGGGAGCGATTTTGGGTGGATGGATCTAATGTGAAACCCAAAAGGTCAGGTGCTACAGCCTGGCCTTCGGTTTCATCTTTAAACAAGATGGATATGAGATTTGATCCGTTCGATATCATCGGTGTTCCGGCGAATATGCTCGTTGACGAATAACCGCTCTTCGTCTAATCGTTTTAAAATCACCATCTGCTGATCTAAATATGTGAAAACTATATCAAATCTCTCATCGATGCGCTCAAATTTCTGATTAATCATCGCCATTTGTTCGTTAAATTCATCTCGAAAGACCATGTTCTCGCGTAAGAACACCATGTGTTCTTCAAGCTTTTCTTGAATTATTACGAACTGTTGATCGTGATCAGAGAATCGCTCATCATGGCTTATGAGTATTTTTTCGATCCCGGAGAATCTCTGATCGTGTTCTTCGAGCTTAGATAAGATCCGTTCGTCGTTCATAGAGATGGACGATAATGTTAAGAGCGCCCATGGATAGATCGTAACCGAGTTTGAATGAGATGTCGATGTACTTTTCCCCAAGGCACGACGGCTCTGCGACGGCGCACGTATTGCCATGCCGTATGTTCCATTTTGTAACAACCAAATCCGGTTCTTGAGAACCGGAACAGTTGGTCGTCTGACAACATAATTCTGTACCGACTGGCAGGGGCGCAAGGAATCGAACCTTGTCCGCTGGTTTTGGAGACCAGCATTCTACCAGTAAACTACACCCCCGAGTTAAACGTTATCTATTCTGCGTAAACTCTTAAGAAATGTCAAAACGCCCTCTTCAACTCTCTAATAAAGAGAGGTCCTATTTTGTCTCTTTATGGAGTGTGTGCTTACGGCAATGCTTGCAGTGTTTCTTGAGTTCCAAACGATTTTTCAACGTTTTTTTATTTTTGCGTGAAAAATAGGTGACATTGTGACACTCCGTGCATTCGAATTTTAAGAGATTGTCTTGAGACATAGCGAAGGGTTAATAAGGCATCAAGATAGCATTCTAGCGGATCTCGTGCTTTAAAGCAATAGGGGGCAAGCGCCGTTAAGACCCCCAACTTAAAGCTACGGTCATTTCAGACCGTAGCTTTTTTGTGTGGGCCGGGCTGGATTCGA
>CAZOCX010000148.1:0-1505 GCA_964578475.1 uncultured Gammaproteobacteria bacterium
TCCTCAATGTTCGGGCACAGATCATTTGGGCGGAAGCCCATTGAATCCGATGCCACAATGTGCGAACCATCGTTTATATCATTTTCTACCATTTCTGTCAACAAATGCAAATTTAGCGCCTATTCAAAATGGATCCATCTTTATGGATCCATCTTTGCGCTAGATCGGATCCCGCGTGAGATCGGATCTCGTAAGGGCAAAGCTTCTTTTGGTGAGAATTAATCAAGAGTCAGGGGTTTTTATTTCTTCACACCTTGTGATAGGATGGCGTCACCTGAATCCAAGACCAGCTGCGAAGACAATTCTTCGCTGGAGGACGTCTGATGAAAACTGTTGACTTGCTCTTCTTCATCACCGAATCCAGGTCGAAAGAAACGCGGGATTCTGTGGTACGATTTCGATCGTCACTCGAAGAAACCGGAGCCGTGATCGTACGTGATCCCCGGCTTGAGTCGATCGACAACGATTTTCGTGATCTAATGGTGCAGTATTTCCAGCAGGACTCTGCGGACAAGCGCCGCGATGAGGTTGCGAACCATCAGGTCGGGTGGACTCCGGAGTTCGTCGAAAAACCCGATGACTTCTCGGCATGGGTCGAAACATTGGATCCGGATCAACGGCCATTTCCTGCAACGGATTCGAAGGATCCCAAGGAACGGTTCTTCATCCCTGTTGGCGGCCGGCCGACTAAAACCGCCTTTCCCGACTGCTACGCTGATCCGATCTGGCCGTCGTCACTTCCGGAGCTTCCCCGCGTCGCAGAGGCGTGGGGTGGCAGCATGCTGCAGACGATCGCGACTGCGATGGAGATGCTGGCGAAGGGCTACAATCTTCCTCGTGATACGTTCACGGACCTGATGGCAAATGCTCCGCACCTTCTTGCCCCCACCGGCTCTGACCTCAGCAAGTACGGACAGGAGGGAAGGGTGCTTGCCGGAGTCCACAAGGATTTGAACCTTGTCACAGGTCACGGAAAGGCCAACTACCCTGGGCTGTTCCTCTGGACCACAGAAGGCAAGCGAATTCCTGCCCGTGTTCCGGATGGCTGCATTCTGCTCCAAGCGGGAAAGCAGCTTGAGATCGCAACTGGTGGCAGGATCCGTGCCGGGATGCACCAGGTCGTGGTCACGCCAGAGGTTCACACGTGCGTAGGTCTGCAGAATCTCGCAATGGCGAGACCGTGGCGTGTGACAACGACGCTGTTTGCGCACTGGGCCCTGGATCGGATGCTTGAGCCACTCGCACTGTTTCGGACTGCCGCTGCGGTCGAGCGCTATCCGGCGATGCTCGCCGGAGAGTATCTGCATCGGGAACTTACGGCGCGCGCGCTTCAGTAGCCGAAGAAGCGCCATCGTCCTCTCTGCGTGGGTTCCACACCTGCGCAGAGGGACGTTTTTTATTTTTTATTGAAAACAGAAATTATTGACACTCTATGATATTCTTGATATAGACTAGAGCTCATCTCAAAAATAATCTTCCGGCCATTTTGGCGCCGTTTGGCCTGC